>NZ_JBHUCD010000024.1:0-80335 GCF_042786555.1 Paenarthrobacter sp. NPDC056912 | reverse complement strand
GCACTCGAAAGTGCGGGGCCCCGACCTTTACAGCGTCAACGTCCGGGTCAGCGGAAGTCGTTGCCGAGATCGTAGTCATCCAACGGGATGGCGTGGAACTCAGGAGCGCCGTCGCCACCCAGGGCGTCATAGGAGAAGTCGGTGAAAGCGCTGGGGCCCGTGAACAGGCTTGCCTTTGCTTCTTCCGTCGGCTCCACGGTGACCTCCGTGTAGCGGGGCAGACCCGTACCGGCCGGGATGAGCTTACCGATGATGACGTTTTCCTTGAGGCCGAGCAGAGGATCGCTCTTGCCTTCCATGGCCGCCTGCGTCAGGACGCGGGTGGTTTCCTGGAAGGAAGCAGCCGACAGCCAGGACTCGGTAGCCAAGGAAGCCTTGGTGATACCCATGAGTTCCGGACGACCGGATGCCGGGGACTTGCCCTCGGATACGACGCGGCGGTTCTCGTCCTCGAAGCGTGAGCGCTCTGCAAGCTCACCGGGGAGCAAGTCGGAGTCGCCGGATTCGATGACGGTCACGCGGCGCAGCATCTGGCGGACGATAACCTCGACGTGCTTGTCGTGGATACCAATACCCTGGCTGCGGTAAACGCCCTGGACCTCGTCCACAAGGAACTTCTGTGCGGCACGGGGGCCCATGATGCGCAGAACCTGCTTCGGGTCCACCGGACCGTTGATCAGCTTCTGGCCGACGCTGACGTGCTCGCCATCCTCAATGAGGAGGCGGGAACGGCGCAGCACCGGGTAGGCAATCTCTTCGGAACCATCGTCCGGAGTGATGACCAGGCGCATCTGGCGCTCGGACTCTTCGATGGTGATGCGGCCGGCTGCTTCAGCAATCGGTGCGACACCCTTCGGAGTACGGGCTTCGAAGAGCTCCTGGATACGGGGCAGACCCTGGGTGATGTCGTCGCCACCGCTGGCAGAAACAGCACCACCGGTGTGGAACGTACGCATGGTCAGCTGGGTACCGGGTTCACCGATGGACTGTGCAGCGATGATGCCCACGGCCTCGCCGATGTCAACGGTCTTGCCGGTGGCCAGCGAACGGCCGTAGCACAGTGCACAGGTACCCACCTTGGACTCACACGTGAGTACAGAGCGGACCTTGACCTCGGTGATGCCTGCAGCGAGAAGCTGGTCGATGACAACGTCGCCGCAGTCAGTGCCGCCGGCAGCCAGGACGTTGCCCTGGGCATCGACGACGTCGACAGCCAGCGTACGTGCGTAGGCGCTGTTCTCGACGTTCTCGTCCAGGACGAGTTCACCGTTGGAATCCGGCACGGCAATCGGCGTGAGCAGACCGCGTTCGGTACCGCAGTCCTCTTCGCGGACGATGACGTCCTGCGAAACGTCCACCAGACGACGGGTCAAGTAACCCGAGTTGGCGGTACGGAGAGCGGTATCGGCCAGACCCTTACGGGCACCGTGCGTGGCGATGAAGTATTCCAGCACCGACAGGCCCTCGCGGTACGAGGACTTGATCGGACGCGGGATGATCTCACCCTTCGGGTTGGCCACAAGACCACGGATACCCGCGATCTGGCGGACCTGCATCCAGTTACCACGTGCACCGGAGGACACCATACGGTTGATGGTGTTCATCGGGGACAGGCTGTCGCGCATCGCCTGGGCGATCTCGTTCGTTGCCTTGTTCCAGATCTCGATCAGTTCCTGGCGACGCTCGTCGTCGTCGATCAGGCCCTTGTCGTACTGGCCCTGGATCTTGGCAGCCATGGTTTCGTAACCAGCCAGGATGGCCGGCTTGTCCTTGGGCACCTCGATGTCCGAGATAGCCACGGTGACGCCCGAGCGGGTTGCCCAGTAGAAACCGGCATCCTTCAGGTTGTCCAGCGTTGCCGCGGTGACAACCTTCGGGTAGCGCTCAGCGAGGTCGTTGACGATCCGGGACAGTTCACCCTTGTCGGCAACAGCCTCAACCCACGGGTAATCCTCAGGCAGCGTCTGGTTGAAGATGACCTGACCCAGGGAGGTCTGGACGAGAGCCGTCTGACCGGGCTCCCAACCTTCCGGAGCTTCCCAACCTGCGTACGGCACAAAGCCGTCCAGGCGGATCTTGACCTGGGAGTTCAGGTGCAGGTCACGGGCGTCGTACGCCATGATTGCTTCCGAAACCGAGGAGAAGATACGGCCTTCGCCGGCGGAACCGACGCGCTTGGTGGTCAGGTGGTACAGACCGATGATCATATCCTGCGAAGGCAGGGTCACCGGACGGCCATCGGACGGCTTCAGGATGTTGTTCGAGGACAGCATCAGGATGCGGGCTTCGGCCTGGGCTTCCGGGCTCAGCGGCAGGTGGACTGCCATCTGGTCGCCGTCGAAGTCAGCGTTGAAGGCGCCGCAAACCAGCGGGTGAAGCTGGATGGCTTTACCTTCAACAAGCTGAGGTTCGAACGCCTGGATGCCGAGGCGGTGAAGGGTAGGTGCACGGTTGAGCAGCACCGGGTGTTCGGTGATGATCTCTTCCAGCACGTCCCAGACCTGCGGACGGTAACGCTCCACCATGCGCTTTGCCGACTTGATGTTCTGTGCGTGGTTGAGGTCAACCAGGCGCTTCATCACGAACGGCTTGAAGAGCTCCAATGCCATCTGCTTGGGCAGACCACACTGGTGCAGCTTCAGCTGCGGGCCAACGACGATGACCGAACGGCCGGAGTAGTCGACGCGCTTGCCGAGGAGGTTCTGACGGAAACGACCCTGCTTGCCCTTGAGCATGTCGCTCAGGGACTTCAGCGGACGGTTGCCCGGACCCGTAACGGGGCGGCCACGACGACCGTTGTCGAAGAGGCTGTCAACAGCTTCCTGAAGCATGCGCTTCTCGTTGTTGACGATGATCTCCGGAGCACCCAGGTCAAGCAGTCGCTTGAGTCGGTTGTTGCGGTTGATCACGCGACGGTAGAGGTCGTTGAGGTCGGAAGTCGCAAAGCGGCCACCGTCCAACTGGACCATCGGGCGCAGTTCCGGCGGAATCACCGGGACGGCGTCGAGGACCATGCCGAGCGGGCTGTTGTTGGTGGTCAGGAATGCGTTGACAACCTTGAGGCGCTTCAGTGCACGCGTCTTGCGCTGGCCCTTGCCGTTCTGGATGGTGTCGCGCAAGGACTCAGCTTCAGCCTGCATGTCAAAGGTCTCGAGGCGCTTCTTGATGGCCTCGGCACCCATGGAGCCCTCGAAGTACAAACCGTAGCGGTCGCGCAGTTCGCGGTAGAGGCCTTCGTCGCCTTCAAGGTCAGCGACCTTGAGGTTCTTGAAGCGGTCCCAGACCTGCTCAAGGCGCTCGATGTCGGCGTCGGCACGCTTGCGGACGTTCGCCATCTGGCGGTCAGCAGAGTCGCGGGCCTTCTTCTTGTCGGCAGCCTTGGCGCCTTCGCCTTCAAGACGGGCAAGCTCGTCTTCAAGGTCGCGGGCAATCGTGGCGATGTCGCTGTCGCGGTTGTCCACCATCTGCTTCTTCTCGAGGTCGTGCTCGACCTGGAGGTTCGGCAGTTCGGCGTGACGGCTTTCGGTGTCAACGCTGGTGATCATGTAGGCGGCGAAGTAGATGACCTTTTCAAGGTCCTTCGGAGCCAAGTCAAGGAGGTAGCCCAAGCGCGAGGGAACGCCCTTGAAGTACCAGATGTGGGTTACAGGCGCGGCCAGTTCGATGTGGCCCATGCGCTCACGGCGCACCTTGGCGCGAGTGACTTCAACGCCACAACGCTCGCAGATGATGCCCTTGAAGCGGACGCGCTTGTACTTACCGCAGTAGCATTCCCAGTCGCGGGAAGGGCCGAAGATCTTCTCGCAGAAGAGGCCGTCCTTCTCGGGCTTGAGGGTGCGGTAGTTGATGGTTTCCGGCTTCTTGACCTCACCGTAAGACCAGCCGCGGATGTCTTCCGCGGTGGCGAGGCCGATCTGCATGAGGCCGAAGGAGGATTCGCTGGACATATGGTCCCTGTTCTCTCTTGTTCTCTAAATTCTGAAGTCTTGGTTACGGGAAGAGGGAGCTGTCCCGGCGGGCAATGGCATTGCCGTGCCCGCCGGAACGGCTGCTAAACCTCTTCTACGGAACTGGGCTCTGCACGAGACAGATCGATGCCCAGTTCTTCCGCAGCCGTGAAGACTGCGTCATCAGAGTCACGCATTTCGATCGTGGTTCCGTCGGTGGAAAGAACTTCCACGTTCAGGCACAACGACTGCATTTCCTTGATCAAGACCTTGAAGGACTCGGGAACGCCAGGCTCAGGGATGTTCTCGCCCTTGACGATGGCTTCGTAGACCTTCACACGACCATGAATGTCATCGGACTTGATCGTAAGGAGTTCCTGAAGGGTGTAAGCGGCGCCATAAGCTTCAAGCGCCCACACTTCCATTTCACCGAAGCGCTGGCCACCGAACTGAGCCTTACCACCCAGCGGCTGCTGCGTGATCATGGAGTACGGGCCGGTGGAGCGCGCGTGGATCTTGTCGTCCACCAAGTGGTGGAGCTTCAGGATGTACATGTAACCGACGGAGATCGGGTCCGGGAACGGCTCGCCGGAGCGGCCGTCGAACAGACGGGTCTTGCCGGAGGAATCGATCAGGCGGTCGCCATCGCGAGTCACGTTGGTGGAGTCAAGCAGGCCCGTGATTTCTTCTTCGCGGGCGCCATCGAACACCGGAGTGGCAACGGTGGTCTGGCCGGTTTCACGGGGCAGGTTCGGGAGGTTCTTGACCCACTCCGGCTCGCCTTCGATCTTCCAACCGGTCTTGGCAACCCAACCGAGGTGGGTTTCCAGGACCTGGCCAACGTTCATTCGACCCGGAACACCCAGCGGGTTCAGGACGATGTCCACCGGCGTGCCATCGGCAAGGAAGGGCATGTCCTCGATCGGGAGGATCTTGGAGATAACACCCTTGTTGCCGTGACGGCCGGCGAGCTTGTCGCCGTCGGTGATCTTGCGCTTGGCTGCAACGTAGACGCGGACCAGCTGGTTCACGCCCGGGGGCAGTTCGTCGTCGTTGTCGCGGTCGAAGACGCGCACGCCGATGACCGTACCGGACTCGCCGTGGGGCACCTTCAAGGAGGTGTCGCGGACTTCGCGGGACTTCTCACCGAAGATGGCGCGCAGCAGGCGCTCTTCCGGGGTCAGTTCGGTTTCACCCTTGGGGGTGACCTTTCCGACCAGGATGTCGCCGGCTTCGACCTCGGCACCGATGTGGATGATGCCGCGCTCGTCCAGGCCTGCCAGGACTTCCTCGGACACGTTGGGGATGTCACGCGTGATTTCCTCGGCACCAAGCTTGGTGTCGCGGGCATCAATTTCGTGCTCCTCGATGTGGATGGAGGAAAGGACGTCCTCAGCAACAATGCGCTGGGACAGGATGATGGCGTCCTCGAAGTTGTGGCCTTCCCATGACATGAATGCCACGAGCAGGTTCTTGCCGAGTGCGAGTTCACCCTGGTCCGTTGCAGGACCGTCGGCGATGATGCCGCCGACTTCCAGGCGCTGGCCTTCGTTGACCAGAACACGGTGGTTGTAGCAGTTGCCCTGGTTGGAACGGGCGAACTTGTTGATGCGGTAGTTGGTCTCGGTGCCGTCGTCGTTGATCATGACAACCAGCTCGGCGGAAACCTCGGTGACCACACCTGCCTTCTTCGCGATGACAACGTCACCGGCGTCGACTGCTGCTGCGCGCTCCATGCCGGTGCCCACGAACGGAGCCTCGGAACGGACCAGCGGCACGGCCTGGCGCTGCATGTTGGCACCCATGAGTGCACGGTTGGCATCGTCATGCTCGAGGAACGGAATCAGGGCGGTTGCCACGGACACCATCTGGCGCGGGGAAACGTCCATGAACTGAACTTCGCCGGCGGGAACCAGGACGGGCTCGCCTCCACCACCACGGGCACGGACCAGGACAGTCTCTTCCGAGAACTTCTTGTCAGCATCCAAAGGAGCGTTGGCCTGTGCGATCAGGACCTCGGCTTCGTCGTCGGCCGTCAGGTACTCGACCTCGTCCGAAACCACGCCGTTGGAAACCAAGCGGTACGGGGTTTCGATGAAACCGAACGGGTTGATCCGGCCGTAGGACGCCAACGAACCGATCAGACCGATGTTCGGGCCTTCAGGGGTTTCAATGGGGCACATGCGTCCGTAGTGGGACGGGTGAACGTCTCGAACTTCCATGCCTGCGCGGTCACGGGACAGACCACCCGGGCCAAGTGCCGAGAGGCGGCGCTTGTGGGTCAGACCCGACAGCGGGTTGTTCTGGTCCATGAACTGCGACAGCTGGGAGGTTCCGAAGAACTCCTTGATGGCTGCAACGACAGGGCGGATGTTGATCAGCGTCTGCGGCGTGATGGCCTCGACGTCCTGCGTGGTCATGCGTTCGCGGACGACGCGTTCCATGCGGGAAAGACCCGTGCGGACCTGGTTTTCGATCAGTTCGCCCACGGCGCGGATGCGACGGTTGCCGAAGTGGTCGATGTCGTCGATCTCGACGCGGAGCTCGTGGTCTTCGCCATCGCGCTTGCCCGTGAGCGTCTTCTCGCCGGCGTGCAGCGCAACGAGGAACTTGATCATGGCAACGATGTCTTCGACGTGCAGGACCGAAGCTTCCTTGTCACCAAGGGAGCGGTCAATGCCGAGCTTGCGGTTGATCTTGTAGCGGCCAACCTTGGCCAGATCGTAGCGCTTGGCGTTGAAGTACAGGTTGTCCAGCAGGGACTGGGCAGCCTCGACTGTGGGCGGCTCGCCCGGACGAAGCTTGCGGTAGATGTCCAGAAGGGCGTCTTCGCGCGTTTCGGTGGCGTCCTTCTCCAGCGTTGCACGCATGGAGTCGTACTGGCCGAACTCTTCCAGGATCTGGCCTTCGGTCCAGCCGAGGGCCTTCAGCAGAACCGTGACCGACTGCTTGCGCTTGCGGTCGAGGCGAACGCCGACCTGATCGCGCTTGTCGATTTCGAGTTCGAACCATGCACCGCGTGACGGGATGATCTTCGCAGTGAAGATGTCCTTGTCACTGGTCTTGTCCGCGGTGCGCTCGAAGTAGGCGCCCGGTGAACGGACCAGCTGGGAGACGACGACACGCTCGGTGCCGTTGACGACGAACGTTCCCTTCTCAGTCATGAGGGGGAAGTCGCCCATGAACACGGTCTGCTGCTTGATTTCGCCCGTGTTGTTGTTCATGAACTCGGCCTTGACATACAGCGGGGCCGAGTAGGTGGCGTCACGGTCTTTACATTCGGCCATGGTGTACTTCGGGTCAGCGAACTCCGGCTCGGAGAAGCTCAGGGACATGGTGCCCTGGAAGTCCTCGATGGGGGAGATCTCTTCGAAGATATCGGCAAGTCCGGAGCTGGTGGCGACGCTGAGGTCGCCCTCCTCGACAGCCTTCGCTACCCGCGCCTGCCAGCGTTCGTTTCCGACGAGCCAGTCAAAGCTGTCGGTCTGCAGGGCGAGAAGATTCGGAACATCAAGGGGTTCGTGAATCTTTGCGAATGAGAGGCGGCGGGTGGCACCATCGGTGCTTGCCGTGTTAGCGGTTTCGTTATTAGAGGTGCTCGAGGCGACCAAGAGGGATCCTTCCACAGACCTTCAGGCGTTTTCAGATCTCCCCCGTTTGCATGTTGCAGAGTGCTCCGCAGCATACTTATTCCGGTTCCGCTATATGACCCGGCCCCAGTCTGCGCATGGCGATGCTCGTTCTTCTGAACGGCACGTCAATAAACGCAGCTGAGAGGTAAAGCCCACCGCTATATGAAGGCTGAAGGTTAACAGGGAAGACGCAAATATCTACGATACGGCAAAGCAGCCTTCCTGTCTACCCCAGATTGTCCGTGAATGCAAGCACCGTTGCTGCAGGCACCTATGCTGCGGAATACCCGGAGCGGCACAATGATTGAAGGTAAAGCCGACGCGCACCCCGCGATAGCCTAGCTACACCACTCCAGGATCGGAAGAGAGACCATGACCACCACCGCTGACGACAATGACGTTGTCATCCTTGCCGCCTCACGCACTCCGCAGGGCCGGCTGAACGGGCAATTGGCGGGCTTCACCGCCGTCGACCTCGGCGCCCATGCCATAGCGGCCGCCCTGTCCTCCAGCGGTGTCAAGGCCGAGCAGGTGGACGCCGTCATCATGGGCCAGGTCCTGCAGGCGGGCGCCGGTCAAAACCCTGCGCGGCAGAGCGCCATCGCCGCGGGCGTAGGGTGGAACATCCCCGCCGTAACCATCAACAAAGTGTGCTTGTCCGGACTGACTGCCGTCATCGACGCGGCCCGGATGATCCGCAGCGGGGACGCCACGGTAGTTGTTGCCGGCGGCCAGGAATCCATGACCCGCGCTCCCCATATCCTCCCCGGGTCCCGGCAAGGCTGGACCTACGGCGCCATTCAAGCCTTGGACGTCGCCGCCCACGACGGCCTCACGGACGCTTTCGACGGTCAGTCCATGGGCCTGTCCACGGAGACCAAGAACGTGACCCTTGGCATCGACCGGAAAGCCCAGGACGAGGTAGCCGCCGCCTCGCACCAACGTGCGGCGGCCGCCGTCGCGAACGGAATCTTCGACGTCGAGATCGCACCGGTAAGGGTCAAGCAACGCAAGGGCGACCCCATAGTCCTCGCCTCTGATGAGGGGATCCGGCCCAACACCACCATAGAGACGCTGGCCCCTTTGAAGGCCGCCTTCGCTACGGACGGCACCATCACAGCGGGCAATTCCTCTCCCCTCTCCGACGGCGCATCCGCTCTTGTGCTGACGAGTCGCCGTTTTGCCAAGGACAACGGGCTGGAGTACCTCGCAGTCGTCGGGAAGCCCGGGCAAGTAGCCGGACCGGACAACTCGCTGCACTCCCAACCGTCCAACGCCATTGCGCAGGCATTGAAGCGGGCGGGTTGGACGGCCGAGGACTTGGACTTCATCGAGATCAATGAGGCTTTTGGCTCAGTGGCCGTCCAGTCCCTCAAGGACCTCCGGTACCCGTTGGAGAAATGCAACATCCACGGCGGCGCCATTGCCCTGGGCCACCCCATCGGGGCATCCGGTGCACGGTTGGCGCTGCACGCAGCCCACGAGCTCAGCCGGAGGGGAACCGGCAAGGCTGCCGTTTCGCTCTGCGGCGGTGGCGGCCAGGGTGAAGCCCTTCTCCTCTACCGTGACTAATGGAGGATGACATGATCGAACCTGTGATGGACGGCGCCGAACGGTTCCTGTCCGATGCCGCTGCGCGTGGACTGGACGTTGACGTCGTCGAACGTCCGGCGGCCCGCAGCCTGGAAGAAGCCGCCGGCATCCTCGGCATCCGCCCTGCGGACATTGTGAAGTCCCTCGTGGTCAAGCACCGCGACGGCAGCTTCCTTTTCGCGCTCATTCCCGGCGACCGCCAAATCTCATGGCCAAAGCTACGGGCGCTGGTAGGAGTCAACAAGCTGTCCTTGCCGCATGCCGACGTCGCCTTGGCCGCAACCGGCTACGAGCGGGGAACCATCACGCCGTTGGGAAGCACCACAGCTTGGCCGGTGTACGCCGATGCGACGATCGCCGGGCGCCGTATCTCCATGGGTGCCGGGGCTCATGGCCGCAGCGCGTTCGTGGATGCGGATGAGCTCACCGCCGCCTTGGGCGCCGTGGTGGCAGACATCAGCGAACCTGCATAGGGCAACGCGGGGTCACTTACGGCCGGTAATCCCCTTTGGGATGGGCCGCAAGTGACCCCGCGTTGCTGTTAAACGCAGGAAGCCCCGCCCGGCGAACCGGACGGGGCTTCCACAAGCAAGACGAGTTACTTGAGGGTAACCGTTGCGCCAGCTTCTTCGAGCTGAGCCTTTGCCTTCTCGGCAGCTTCCTTGGTGGCGCCTTCGAGAACAGCCTTCGGTGCGCTGTCAACCAGGTCCTTGGCTTCCTTGAGGCCGAGGGAGGTGATGGCGCGAACTTCCTTGATCACTGCGATCTTCTTGTCGCCAGCAGCTTCGAGGATGACGTCAAAGTCAGTCTTCTCTTCAACGGCTTCAGCGGCACCGGCAGCGGGGCCAGCAACTGCAACAGCAGCAGCCGTAACTTCGAAGGTCTCTTCGAAGAGCTTGACGAACTCGGAGAGCTCGATGATGGTCAGTTCCTTGAAAGCTTCAATGAGCTCTTCGTTGCTGAGCTTCGCCATGGTGGCGTCCTTCCATTAGTTGGTGCAGATGCGGATCGAGCCGCTCCATGCACCAGAGTTTGATTGGGGGGAGAACTTAGTTCTCTTCGGTTGCAGCTTCAGCGGCTTCGGCCGGAGCCGCAACCTCTTCAGCAGCAGCCTCTTCGGCGGCCGGAGCTTCTTCAGCGGCCGGTGCAGAAGCGCCGCCCTCTTCTTCAAGCTTGAGGCGCAGAGCATCGATGATGCGTGCAGCAGCGGATGCGGGAGCCTTGAGGACACCAGCAACACGTGCAAGCTGCAGCTCGCGGGACTCGAGGGCTGCCAGTGCGGCAACACCTTCTGCATCCAGTGCCTTACCTTCAAAGAAACCGGTCTTGATAACCAGCTGCTTGTTGGTCTTGGCAAAGTCCGTCAGGCTCTTGGCAGCAGCAACAGCGTCGCCCTTGATGAAGGCGATTGCAGTGGGGCCGGCAAGCTGATCGTCGAATGCTTCGACTCCAGCTTCCTTGGCTGCAATGGCGCTCAGGGTGTTCTTGACGACCGAGAACTTGGTGTCCTGGCCGAGCGCAACACGCAGTTCCTTGAGCTGTGCAACAGTGAGCCCGCGGTATTCGGTCAGGACAGCCGCGTTCGATTCCTTGAAATCGTTGGCGATCTCTGCAACTGCGGAGATCTTGCTAGGCGTTGTCATAACCCTCCTTCCGGGGAATAAAGCCGGTCTTCCGGGTCCCCGCTCATGAGAGCTAAAACTAAAAACGCCCCGCGCAGATGCACGGGGCTTGGCTCAACACAGTTCAACTGCGGAGACTAGCTTCGTTCACCTGCGCCGGCCGCCCTATGTTCAGGGTCCTTCGTCAAGGAATACACTTTGTCCTTCCAGGCGTAGCTGCAGAATTGAGCTGCGCTTGGAAGAGTGGATTCCCATCAACCGACGGTCTTTGGTACTTCAAGGTTACGGGAGAGTGTTCGGCAAACCAAATCGACGGCCGCCTAGTCCGAGGACGTAACCTTCGGCCCCCGGTCCGGAAGTTCCTTCTGCCATAGTCCCGTGACACCGGCGGTGGTAAAGCCAAGTTGCTTGTTCACGGTCAGGAGGTACCTGTTCTCCGGGGCATTCCAGGTGTAGATGACCCGTGCGTCCGGAAATTGCTCACTGAGCCTTTCCATATTGGCCACCTTGATCAACAAACCGAGCTTGTTACCGCGGTGCTCCTGGAGAACCAGGGTATCGTCCTGGAAAACCACGTCCTGGCGGTGCGCCAGGACGCTGATGGTGGTCAGGCCCACGATCCGGCCGCTGGCTACATGCTCGACGGCGGTCACCACCGTCCGCCTGCCCTGCGCCAATGCCGCGTCCTCAGTTTCGCGCAGCACTGCTGCGTCGAAAACCATTCCCGTTACCTGGACGGCCGGAGCCTCGTCCTCAGGAACATCATGGACAACCTCGCCGGCCGCGTTTTCGAGGGCCGCTACCGCCTCCAACCACGGTTCGGGGCAACGATCCGTCCAGTGGTGGAGCGCGTAACGGCCGCCGTTGGCTTCCTCGGCCTCACGTTGCAGGTCCGCTACAAGCTTGGAATCCAAGGGAAGTGCGCAAGAGCTGAATTGCTCGATGTGCTGGAGGGTGTAGCCGGCCCGCTTGGCGAAATCGACTTCCCTGCTGCTGACCGGGACGAAACCCGCCCCGCTCCCCGGAATCAACTGGTCCTCGGGTATTTCGGTCAGCGAAGTTGCCGGATGGTTGGTGTCCACCAGGATCATGGTCCGGCCCTCTGCCCGGGCAAGCTGTTCCGCGGCCTCAAGGAGTTGCCGCCCGACGCCCTGCCTCTGAAACTCCGGAAGGATGTCCAAGGTGAACTCCGCCAAGTCCATGTTGTCCGCCAGGGGCAAGGCAATGTCCACTGTGCCGACTATGACCCCGTCCACCTTGGCCACCAGGATGATCTGCCGCTCGTAGGTATCGGAAAACTCCAGGAGCTTTTCCAAGGGCGTGTACGCGAGGTCGTCGCTCCCCCAGGTCTGCATCCGTACCCGGCGCCCAACCTCAACGGCGTCCAGGAAATCAGCGGCGTCGGGGCTGTCCAGGGTGTCAGGCACCCACAGCTGCTCGACTTGAACGGTCTTCGCCTCGTCTACAGTCATCCCAGCCGTTTCTGCCATTCGCCTTCAAAGCCGGAAGGCTTGAATCCAAGGGCGATATTTATGGCCAGCATATGCCGGTTTTCATTGGCGTTCCACGTCATCACAGATGTGGCGTCCGTCCACAGCCCTGCAGCACGCCGCAGGTTGGCGATCTTTACCAGCATCCCCAGCCTGTGTCCGCGGTGCCCGGGAGCCACCAGGGTATCTTCCTGGTAGATCACCGCCGGCGTAGCCCCGCGATGCGTAAGCACCGTATAGGCAGCCAACTCCCCGGTCCCATCGTGGCGGGCTACGGCAACCACAGAGTCCAGGCCGCTTGCCTTCACCGTGGACTCTTCCTGGCGGACACGGACGGCATCCCAGTCCTCACCTTCCCAACCAAGCCCCGCAATGGGAACTTCGGTGCTCATGAGGCTCTTCAGCCTGGAGAACGCCCCCACGAGGTCATCGGGGCACCGATCCCCCCAGCCCAGGAGGCTGTAGCCGGAGGCTTGCTGCGTCGCTTGAGCTTCCAGTTCCGCCAGGAGCGGCTCAGCCACCGGCAGTTCCAGGGTGCTGTTGGTCTCCACTTGTTCCAAGGAGTAGCCGTTATGCAGCGCGAAGCAGGTAGATGCCGAGTCTCGTGGGACACCGCCTGTTCCGGATTTTGCGCCCAACAGGACTGCACCTGAGTCGGGTCCGATCGGTTCACCGCAATAGGCGTCGAAGGAGACCCGGTCCCGCTCCCGCGCCCTCTCTTCCAGCCAACGCAGGATCTCCGACCCAATGCCGCGCCGGCGAAAGGCCGGGTCAACCACAACGTCCACGCCCGCCGTCGTCGTATTCTCGCTCAGCGGCAGCGTCAACGATCCCGAGCCAACAGGAGCACCATCAAGGCGCGCCAGGAACACTTGGCGTTCTTCGTATTCGTTTCCCTGCCAGAACAGAACAGCCTCGGCGAAGGTGGCGCAGCGGTCAAGGTTCCCCCACAATGCGAACTCATGTGCCACGAGCAGCTCGTGAAAGGTCCGGAACCCGGAGTCTTCGCCGGCGTCCGGACTTGCCGGGACTGGGACCCGTTCCATGGTCAACCCGACGTTTGTAAAAGAGCTCGACGACGTCACGGCACACAGCCTACGACCCGCCTCTCACCCCGAACAAGGAAAGGTCAAAGAAAAAGGACCGCCCGGCAAAGCCGGACGGTCCTTTTCTCAGAGCAAGTGCTCGCGAAGCTTACGCCTCGGTGAGAACCTTGGTGACGTTCGGGTCAACGGTGATGCCCGGGCCGAACGTGGTGGCAACGGTAGCCTTCTGGATGTAGCGGCCCTTGGAAGCGGACGGCTTCAAACGAAGCACCTCTTCCAGTGCAGCTGCGTAGTTCTCCGCCAGCTTGAGGGCGTCGAAGGACACCTTGCCGATGATGAAGTGCAGGTTGGAGTGCTTGTCGACGCGGAAGTCGATCTTGCCACCCTTGATGTCGTTGACAGCCTTGGTGACGTCCGGGGTAACCGTGCCGGTCTTCGGGTTCGGCATGAGGTTACGCGGGCCCAGGACCTTACCGAGGCGGCCAACCTTACCCATGAGGTCAGGCGTTGCCACTGCGGCGTCGAAGTCGGTCCAGCCGGCTGCGATCTTTTCGATCAGGTCATCGGAACCAACGAAGTCAGCGCCGGCAGCGATTGCTGCTTCAGCCTTGTCGCCGGTTGCGAAAACGAGGACGCGGGCGGTCTTACCGGTGCCGTGCGGCAGGTTGACGGTGCCACGAACCATCTGGTCAGCCTTACGCGGGTCAACGCCCAGGCGGAAAGCTACCTCGATGGTTGCGTCGAACTTGGAAGGGTTGGTGTCCTTCGCGAGGGTGATGGCCTCGAACGGGGCGTAGAGCTTGTCTGCCTCGATCTTGGCTACGGCTGCCTCATATGCTTTGCTGCGCTTTGCCATGCTGCTGTTTCTCCTTGTGCAGTTGTGGTCTACGGACCGCGCTGGGCCCTGCCACAGTCGTGGATCCGGCAAAGGATCCTACGACATTTCAAATGTTCAAATGCCGGGTACCCGGCGGATGAAGGCTGTTATTAGCCTTCGACGGTGATGCCCATGGAACGGGCAGTGCCTGCGATGATCTTGGCAGCAGCCGCGATGTCGTTGGCGTTGAGGTCTTCCATCTTGGTGGAAGCGATCTCTTCGACCTGTGCCTGGGTCAGCTTGGCAACCTTGACGGTGTGCGGGGTAGCTGAACCCTTGGCGACGCCTGCAGCCTTCTTGATGAGCTCTGCAGCCGGCGGGGTCTTGGTGATGAAGGTGAAGGAACGGTCCTCGTAGACCGTGATTTCAACCGGGATAACGTTTCCGCGCTGGGATTCCGTTGCAGCGTTGTACGCCTTGCAGAATTCCATGATGTTGACACCGTGCTGGCCGAGCGCAGGACCGATCGGCGGGGCCGGGTTAGCGGCACCTGCCTGGATCTGCAGCTTGATGAGGCCGGTGACCTTCTTCTTGGGAGCCAATGTAGGGTCCTTCTCTCAATAGCTTCCTGGGACACAGGAGCGCGTCTCAGGTTGGTGGCCGCCATGGCAAGGCGACCGGCCGCTCCTGTCCTGCTAAGCGGGCACGGCAGGAGCGAATTCTTGTGGGATTCAGCTAGATCTTGGTGACCTGGTTGAATGCGAGCGTAACCGGGGTTTCGCGCTCGAAGATCGAGACGAGCACCACGAGGGTCTGCGACTCGGGCTTGATCTCGGAGATCGTTGCCGGGAGGGTCTCGAACGGACCTTCCTTGACGATGACGGACTCGCCGACCTCGAAGTCGACGGCCACGGGAACCTGGTTCTGCTTGTTGACCGGCTTGCCCTGCTCTGCCTGCTCTTCTTCGAAGACCGGGGCGAGCATGGAGAAGACCTCATCGAGACGCAGCGGGACGGGGTTGTGGGCGTTGCCCACGAAGCCGGTGACACCCGGAGTGTGACGAACGGCGCCCCAGGATGCGTCAGTCAGGTCCATGCGGACCAGAACGTAGCCGGGGATGCGAACGCGGTTGATCACCTTGCGCTGCGCGTTCTTGATCTCGACAACCTCTTCCATCGGGACCTGGATCTCGAAGATGTAATCTTCCATGTCCAAGGTCTGGATGCGGGTCTCAAGGTTGGCCTTCACGCGGTTTTCATAACCTGCGTAGGAGTGGATGACGTACCAGTCACCCTCCTGGCGGCGCAGCTTGGCCTTGAATTCGTCAGCCGGGTCGGCCGGCGCTGCGGCAGCAGCGGCGGCGAGGCCATCGGCGTCGGACTCTTCAGTTGCGTCCTCGGCGTCGGACGCGTCATCAGACTCGTCGTCTACGTCAGCTTCGAAATCCTCTTCGGAGTCCTCGACGTCGACGTCAGCAGATTCGGGCGCAGCGGAATCGACCTCGGACTCTTCCACAACCTCAGCTGCGGCGCCCTCAGTTTCTTCCAGCTCAGTCTCGTTTACCTCGAGCTCCTGCTCAGACACTTGGTCTCCTGCTTCCTCATTGCCTAACATGCCTATTTAAATGGCTCAATTCCGCAAACCCCGCAAAATCCTTGACTTACCAAGAAATTTCACACAGTTTGCGGACAGATCCGCTTAGCGGTCCGTAGCGCCTGACCCACCGAAGACCCAGCTGACTCCTGTACCGAAGGCCAGATCCAACAGCGTGACGATGAGCATCATGATGACGACGAACACCAGCACCACGAGCGTGTAGTTGATCAGTTCCTTGCGGGTGGGTGCAACAACCTTCTTCAGTTCACCGATGACCTGGCGGACGAAGAGTGCAATACGGGCGAAGAAGCCGCGATCGGCTTTCTTGGCGGGACGGCCCTTTGAGCTGCTAGCAGCCGTTTCGGTCACCTGGTCCTCACTCACCTTGCAAAAGTCGTTGACCCGACTCTGATCAGAGCCATGGTTGCTGCGCGTGCTCCGGCGTTTCCGCCGGAACAGCTTGCGCAGGGCAGACAGGACTCGAACCTGCAACCTGCGGTTTTGGAGACCGCTGCGCTACCAATTGCGCCACTACCCTATGGATCGAATCCATGTTTCAGGCCGCACTTCAGCCTGCGGTGCTTTTCAACACCGGTGAACCAGTCTACGCAAGAATTTCGCGATAGTCGAACCGGCTCATTCCGGACCTTCCAAACCCTTACAGATCAGTGTGAGCAGCATTATCAGTCACATTGTTCTGCAGGCGCCCGGGAGCTCCGCAGAACAGCATAAGGTAGTTTACGTCGAATCCCATCATCCAGCCCATGAGCTGCCTGCGAAGAACGGTACATAGATGTCTGCCGGAACAACTGCCGCCCGCATTTCACAGCGAATCTCAGCCATTGCCGAGTCCGCCACCCTTGCCGTTGACGCCAAGGCCAAGGCACTGAAGGCCGCGGGGCGACCCGTGATCGGCTTCGGTGCCGGCGAACCCGATTTCCCCACGCCGGACTACATCGTCCAGGCCGCCATCGAGGCCGCCAGCCAGCCGAAGTACCACCGCTACTCCCCTGCCGCGGGCCTGCCCGAGCTGAAGAAGGCCATTGCGGACAAGACCCTGCGGGACTCCGGTTACCAGGTTGATCCCTCCCAGGTCCTGGTGACCAACGGCGGCAAGCAGGCCGTCTACAACACCTTCGCCACCTTGGTTGACCCGGGCGACGAAGTCATCATTCCCACGCCCTTCTGGACCACCTATCCGGAAGCAATCCGCCTGGCCGGCGGTGTTCCCGTGGAGGTTTTCGCCGGACCGGAGCAGGGCTACCTCGTAACGGTCGAGCAGCTTGAAGCCGCGGTGACGGACAAGACCAAGATCCTGCTGTTCGTGTCCCCGTCCAACCCCACCGGCGCCGTGTACAGCCCGGAGCAGGTTGCGGAGATCGGCAAATGGGCAGCGTCCAAGGGCCTGTGGGTGGTCACAGACGAAATCTACGAACACCTCACCTATGACGGCGTCGAGTTCACCTCCATCGCCACTGCCGCACCGGAACTTGGCGACAAAGTTGTCATCCTCAATGGCGTGGCCAAGACCTATGCAATGACCGGCTGGCGGGTCGGTTGGATGATCGGCCCGGCCGATGTCATCAAGGCAGCCACCAACCTGCAGTCGCACGCGACGTCCAACGTCTCGAACATCATGCAGATCGCCGCTGCCGCTGCCCTCACGGGTCCGCTGACCGCCGTCGACGAGATGAAGGTGGCCTTCGACCGCCGCCGCAAGGCGATTGTCGCCGGGCTGAACGCGATCGAAGGCGTTGAATGCCCGACGCCGACCGGCGCCTTCTACGTGTACGCGGACGTTCGCGGACTGCTGGGCAAGGAATTTGAGACGGCGAATGGTCCTGTCCGCCCCGGCACCTCGGCTGAACTGGCAACCCTGATCCTTGATGAAGTGGAAGTTGCCGTGGTTCCTGGTGAAGCATTCGGCCCGTCCGGCTACCTGCGGCTCTCCTACGCACTTGGCGATGACGACCTCGCTGAAGGTGTCGGCCGCATCCAGGCATTCCTGGGCAAGGCCAAATAGCCCGCCCAACGCGAAACGCTCTTCCACGTGCAGGTGGGAGAGCGTTTTCGTTTAAGTGTCGGGAAGTGAGAGAGCGTCCGGCTCAAGCCCGCGGGAAGTGAGAGAGGGGTCAGAGGAGGCGGCGCTCGGCAGCCCACTTGGTGAGTTCGTGGCGGCTGGAAAGTTGGAGCTTCCGGAGGACTGCCGAGACGTGCGTTTCCACGGTCTTGATGGAGATGAACAACTCCTTGGCAACTTCCTTGTAGCTGTACCCGCGGGCGATGAGCCGCATGACTTCCAATTCGCGGGCCGAGAGCCGGTCCAACTCGTCGTCGGCGATGTCCGCCGGGGCCGTGCCGAAGGCGTCCAGCACGAATCCGGCAAGACGCGGGGAGAACACGGCGTCGCCGTCGGCTACGCGGATGACAGCGTCAGAGATCTCCGCTCCGGAGATTGTCTTGGTGACGTAGCCGCGGGCACCGGCTCTGATCACCGAGACCACGTCCTCGGCGGCGTCGGACACGCTAAGTGCCAGGAAGCTCGTCGAGCCCAGAAGCGCAGCCGACCCGGCGATGACTTCACGGCCACCGCCGCCCAGACCCCCGGGAAGGTGGACGTCCAGGAGCACCACTTCCGGTCCGGTTTCAGCGATGACCGCGATGGCCTGCTCCACTGTTCCGGCCTCACCCACAACATCCATGCGTTCGTCGAGGTCCGCTTTGAGGCCGGAGCGGAAGATCGTGTGGTCATCCACGATCACGACTCGAACTTTGCGTCCCTCTCCGGTGCCAGCGCCATTGTTCATTGCTTCGTTTCTCCATTCCGCACTTCGCTGGTGCGCACGTCAGTGTTGTCCACGCTCAAGGACGGAAGGGCCAAACGGACTTCCGTTCCGTCGCTGCTGCTGTTGATGACTGCGGTGCCGCCGTGGCGCTTCATCCGGCCGATAATCGACTCCTTGACGCCCAGCCGGTCATCGGGGACGGCGTCGAGGTCAAAGCCCGGGCCCCGGTCCTTGATGAAGACCTCCGTGCTGCCGGCGGTGCTCTCAAGATACACAGAGACAGTCCCGCCGCCATGCCGGGCCGCGTTGAGCATGGCTTCCCTTGCCGCTTGGACCAGGGCTTCATGCCGGTCCGTCATGTCCGTATCGCCCACGGTCACCACCTCGACGGCGTGGCCGTGTGCGTCCTCGACCTCGGCGGCCACCGACTTAATGCGCTCTGCCAGCAGGCCCGCTTCCTTGGCCGCATCACTGAAGAGCCAGGAACGGAGTTCGCGCTCCTGTGCCCTCGCCAGCCGGACAACGTCCTGTTCGGAGCCCGCCCTCCGCTGGATGAGTGCCAACGTCTGCAGCACGGAGTCATGCAGGTGTGCGGCGATCTCGGCGCGTTCGGTCTCGCGTACGCGGCCCGCGCGCTCGGTTTCCAGGTCCTTCCAAAACTTCAGCCCCCATGGCAGCAAGACCAGGGCCACGCCGCCCAAGACGGCAACCGAGGCCAGCAGTGCCAGCCAGGTCTGTTCCCAGGACCCCGAACCGGACACCATCACCAGGACACCGGCAACCACCAAGGCCAGCCCGGCAGCGAGCCGGACCCAACCACCGGCTTGGTCGGCTTTGGTCTTATCCACCAGGCCGGCCCTGCGGGTCTCATCCAGCTGCATCCAGGCAATCGCTGCTCCGCCCAGGATGGCAGCGGCGGGAATCAGGGTCCCCAACGGAACGTCCACGCCGAACTGGCGCGCGATCAGGATGGCAGCCACCAAAAGCAGTCCCGCACCGAGCAGGATTTCCTTGCCGTACTGGATCCGCCGGAAAGTAAACCAGGAGGCCAACGCACTTGATTGCCAGGAGTCCGAATCCGTGCCCCGCGTGGCGCCGGGCGATTCGCTCGTAGCACCAGTCGTCCGGCCCGCTGTCGAGGCACGGGCCGCTGAGGCGTTTGCCACCGGCGGTCCGCCGAACGCCGCCGGCGCGGGTCCGGCGTCGTACGCTGTTGACGTCCCGGCGGCACCCGGGACGGGCGGCAGGCTCACGGCAGGAGCAATGGGCGACGCCGGCCGGCGGGCATTGCGCTTGGCGCTTTCATCGGCAGTGGGAACCATGGTCCACAGCCACGCATAGAACGCAACGCCGGCCCCGCCCGCGAAACAGGCCAGGATCATGCCCAGCCGGACATACTTGACCGGCCACCCCAAATGATCGGCCAATCCGCTGCAGACGCCCGCGATCATGCGGTCGCTGCTGCGGACCAGCGTGGGGCGTTGTACAGCGGTTGTCATGTATCAATCCAAACATGGATCAGGGTGCCCCGGACCGGAAACCGGCGTTGTTCGGGGGTCTCTCAGGGATCATTCAGGGTATCCCCCAGTAGAGCGCAGGGCAGCCCGGACGGCAGGATCGAAGTATGAACGCGAACAGCATGAACCCAGAGGAACCCGGAACGCCAGGCAACGCCGGCGCAACCGGCTCCAGTGCCACCAACGGCGCCTCCCAAGGTGCCACGAGCGGCGCTGCTTCCGGCGCCTCCGCTGGTGCCGCTTCCGGGACGCCCGGGGAACCGGCAGCCGGTGCCCCCGCGGGCCCCGGTCCCGCCACCGGCAGCTACCAGCCCTCCGGCGAGGCACCAGCAGCGCCCCAGCAGAACTTCTTCGACTGGATCCGCAACCAAGGCATCCGGCGCGGACCGGACCGGTGGATCGGCGGCGTGTCCAGCGGCGTGGCCCACCGGTTCGGCATTGACCCGCTGATCGTCCGCGGCATCTTCATCGTCCTGGCGCTCTTCGCCGGCGTCGGCGTTCTGCTGTACGGCTTGGCGTGGGCCCTGCTGCCCGAACCCGACGGCCGCATCCACGTCCAGGAGGCCGCGGCCGGAAGATGGTCCGGCGGCATGACCGGGGCCTTGATCACCACCATCATCGGGCTCCCGAGCCTGGGCCGCGGATTCTGGGGTTGGGGCTGGAACGGCCTGCCGGGGCTCTTCTGGACTCTGTTCTGGATGGGCGGCGTCTTCTACCTCATCTACTTCCTTGTCCAACGCAACAAGGCTTCGAAGGATGCACGGCCCATGAACCAGCAGAACTACGCGGCCGCAACAGCACCGGGGACCACCACATACGGGACCACCACCTACGGAGTCCCCGCGCCGTCCGGCACCAATGCCGGCGTGCCCGTCTACGGTGCGGGCCAACCCGGAACCAAGCACCAGGGAAGGCCCAACCCTTCCGGCGGCCATGGCTACGGCCCGTCCGGGCCCTTCACCCCATCGGGGCCACGGCCGCCGTACGGTCCCACTCCCCCGCAAGGCGGGTACCCGAAGCCCGCCGCACCCAAGCGCAAAGGGCCGGGATCGGCAATCGTCGCGGTTTCGGCCGGTGCTGCGCTGCTCGTCGGCGGGACATTGAAGGCTCTCGACGCCGGGAACGTCATTGAGTTGGGCAACTCAGCCAACGCCGTGGTCTGGGCTACGGGAGCAGCAGTACTTGGCTTGGGCATTCTGGTAGCGGGCCTCCGAGGGCGGACGTCAGGGTTCCTCAGCTTCCTTGCCGTAGTGGCTTTGATCATTGGAGGAATCTTCAACGTCATTCCCCGAAATGGTGACCGCTTCACGTTCCACGACGTCACGTGGACACCCACCAGCCTGGAACAGGCACGGCAGGGCGTCGATGTCACTGGAGCCAAAGGCGTAGTGGACTTGAGCGAACTGACCCTGACACCGCCGCTGGTCTCCGAAGTCCTGATTCCGGTAGATGCCACTGCCAGCAACGTCACCGTCATCATCCCGGACGACGTTCCTGTGGAAGTCCGGGCCGATATGACCTTCGGCAACCTCAACGAACGCGGCAATGACCGCGGCGGCCGGCTCCAGGACGACCGCACCATGTACAACACCCAAAAACCCGGAGCCAACCTCGTGGTGGAGATCGACGGCACGTTCAGCAACGTGACCATCCAGGAAGGAAACTGACCATGAACACCAACGAGCCAGACGACGCACGCCAGGCCGGCAGCGACACGACTCCGTTGCCGCAGGAAACCCGTCCCACGGAATCATTGCCCAAGACCGTTCGTCCCACGGAACCGCTGCCGACACCGCGGCTCCAGCAGATCCCGCTCACGCCGCCATTGGAGCCAAGCTTCACGGTGGAACACACCGACGACGACGAACCCCGGCCGGCCCGGATCGGCACCGTCGTGTGGGGCCTGATCGTGGTGGCCCTCGCAGCACTGATCGTCATCTCCACTCTCGGCTGGGTTGCCCTGGACGGAACGTACGTGCTGATCGGCCTCATGATCGGTGCGGGAGCGGCCCTGGTGGTCGGCGGACTGTTGGCGGCCCGCAAGGGTTCCCGCAAACCGACCACAACAAAGTGACAAAGCAAGCACAACAGGGAAGTCTGTAGCCATGGACAAGTTCTTCAGCATCGTCAGGGGCTTCGGCCTTAAGCGTGGACCCCAGCGCTGGCTGGGCGGTATCTGCGGAGGAATCGCCGCAAAGCTCAAGGTGGATGTGGCCTATGTCCGCGTCGCGTTCCTGCTCTTCTGCCTGCTGCCCGGACCGGCATTCGTGGTCTACATCCTGGGCTGGCTCCTCTTGCCGGACCAGAACAACAAGATCGCGCTCGAGTCCTTCATCAGCCAGCGCTCCCGCTAGCGCCGGACCCCGGCTCGACAACCCAACGAAGCGCCCCGCCTGATGCAGGCGGGGCGCTTCGGCTGTTTTCGGCCAGGTTTCCACTACCGCACAGCCGGGTCGAAAAGTAACCGTTTGTGTCCCACCCCACATCGCCGTCTACAATCGTTGGGAGCTCAGCGTGGCGCTCTGCACGTATTCCTCCAAGCCATGAGTGAGCAAACATGAAAATTGGCATTCTTACCAGCGGTGGCGACTGCCCCGGCCTCAACGCAGTGATCCGGGGAGCAGTCCTCAAGGGCATCGCCATCCACGGGCAGGAATTTGTGGGCTTCCGCGACGGATGGCGCGGTGTTGTTGAAGGTGATGTCATCGACATCCCCCGCACCATGGTCCGCGGCATCGCCAAGCAAGGTGGCACCATCCTGGGCACCTCGCGCACCAACCCGTTCGAAAACGGCGGCGGTCCGGATGTCATCAAGGCCCACATGGAACGCTTGGGCATCGACGCCATCATTGCCATCGGCGGCGAAGGCACCCTCGCAGCGGCGAAGCGACTTACGGACGCTGGATTGAAGATCGTCGGCGTCCCCAAGACCGTGGACAACGACCTCGACGCCACTGATTACACCTTCGGCTTCGACACCGCCGTGCAGATCGCGACCGAAGCCATCGACCGCCTCCGCACCACGGGCGAGTCACACCACCGCTGCATGATCGCCGAAGTCATGGGGCGCCACGTGGGCTGGATCGCCTTGCACGCCGGCATGGCCGCCGGCGCCCACGCCATCCTGATCCCGGAGCAGAAGGTCAGCATCGAAGAGATCACCGAATGGGTCAAGGAAGCCCACGACCGCGGCCGCGCGCCGCTGGTGGTAGTGGCCGAGGGCTTTGTTCCGGACCACATGGAATCCCCACACTCGGAGCGTGGACTGGACACCTTCGGCCGCCCGCGCCTGGGTGGCATCGCAGACCAGTTGGCCCCTGAAATCGAAGCCCGAACGGGCATCGAAACCCGTGCCACGATCCTCGGCCACATCCAGCGCGGAGGCGTGCCCACGGCCTATGACCGTGTCCTCGCAACGCGCCTGGGCATGGCAGCCATCGACTCCGTGGTGGACGGCCGCTGGGGCACCATGGTGGCCCTGAAGGGTACGGATATTTCCCACGTGGGCTTCGAGGAGGCGCTGGGCAAGCTCAAGACCGTGCCGCAGCACCGTTACGACGAAGCGTCGGTACTGTTCGGCTAGGCTGAAACCATGACTCTTGAGCCCACGTCCGCTGCCATCATCCAGCTGGCGTGGGCTCGCCATTTGGGGCTCGACGACGACGCTTTCGCCCACGCAGCAGCCGGCCTCGCCACAGTTGCGGCGGACCCGGGCGGCCCTCCAAACCGCATCACCCGCGTGGACGAATCCGCGCGGGCTTTGGTCTTCCTCCGGCTGTTTGGGGTGTCGGCCCTTGTGGGTCCGCAATGGGCACTCGACGCGGCCGCAGGTGTCCCGGATACCGAGCTGGCCCAGCATGTAACGCTTCTTACGCTGACCCGTTCCCATGGCGGACACGGGCTGGGATCCTCGGCATTGTTCTTCGCTGACGACCTGCCGCTCCAACAACCGTCCGAAGAGCTCACGGTGTCCCGCGGAAACCCGGAAGCCATCAGCCTCGAAGGACTATGCCCTCCAGACGACGTCAATGAGGTGGGCCTGCAAGGCCTCGAGCACCGCTTCACCATCATGCATCCCGAAGAGGAACAACCCACCCCCGTGGCCTGCGGAGCCTACTCCGAGTGGGAGGGCATCCTCGCCAACATGGGGGTCCTGGTGGCTCCGCCGTGGCGCAAGCGCGGTTTGGGAAAGCTCGCCGCTTCCATCGCCGCACACGAAGCCCTGGCAGCCGGCCTGACCCTCCAGTGGAAGGCCGATGTCAGCAACACAGGTGCACTCGCGATGGCCCGCAGCCTTGGCTTCGCCACGGGCGGGCTCCACGCGAGCGTCCTGCTCGGCTGAGCAGTACCGACTACTTTCGGGCTGCATCCTGAGTTGCGGCCTCCGGCAGCGGCGCCTCCGAAGATGCGTTGCTTTCGCCCCAACCGCTCACCGACTTCGGCTTGCCGAAGAACAGTGCAACGATTGCGCCCAGCAGAATCGCGCAGGCAGGCAAAATAATGGACTGGCTCATGGCCGTCGAGAACCCTGCGTGCAGTGCTTCCGGCAAGACTCCGCTCATGGACGCTTCTCCCACGGGTGCTCCGGCGGGCGCTGCCGGCAGTTCCGCTGCCAACCGTGACTGGATGAGTGCGGCGATGGCCGCGGAGCCAAGGACAGCACCGATCTGGCGGGTGGTGTTGAAGACACCCGAACCCGCACCTGCCTGGCGCGGTTCAAGGTTGCGGGTGGTCGCGTTCGATACCGGTCCCCAGATAAACGCGTTCGCAATACCTTGCAGGGCGCTCGGCAACAGGAACATCCAGATGGGAGTGTCCGGACCCAGCAAGGCTGCAGTCCAGAACAACGCTCCGGCCATGCAGACCAGACCGAAGGACGCAAAGTACCGCGGGTTGGCTCGATCGATGAGCTTGCCTACGAACGGAGCAAGGGCACCTGAAATGACTGCCATGGGGATCATCAGCAGTGCTGACTGCGTCGGTGTCAGGCCGCGCACGGTCTGGTAGTAGAAAATCGTCGGCAGCGGGAAGGCGGTCACCGTGAAGCCGACGGCCATGATGGTGGTGTTGCCCAGAGAGAAATTCCGGTCCTTGAAGAGCCCCAGTGGAAGCAGCGGTTCCCCGCCGCGGCGCTCCAGCAGCCACTGCCAAACCACGAAGAGAACCAGGACGACGAGTCCGGTGATGATCAGGCCCCACACGGTGATCACTCCATTGACGGTCCCCCACTTGTACGTTTGGCCTTCCTGGATCCCGAAGACCAGCAGGAACATGCCGACGGCGGACAGCACCACGCCAACGATGTCGAAGGTATGGCTGTGCGTGGTCAGCTTCGGTACAAAGCGGGTCACCAGGATGAACGCCACGATGCCGATGGGGACGTTGACGAAGAAGATCCACTCCCAGCCCAGGCTGTCCACCAGGACACCGCCAAGGATCGGCCCCACAAGGACGGCCATGCCGGCCGTTGCGCCCCACAGCCCCATGGCGGCACCTCGGCGGTCCGGCGGGAAGATGCGGGTGATAACGGCCATGGTCTGGGGCGTCATCATGGCGGCACCCAGGCCTTGGACGGCCCGGGCGGCAATCAACATGGTGACGTCACCGGACAGGCCGCACCACAATGAGGCCAGCGTGAAGACCACAAGACCGATCAGGTACAGGTTCTTGGGACCGAAGCGGTCACCCAGCCTGCCGGTGATGAGCAGCGGCACTGCGTAGGCCAGCAAGTAGGCGCTGGTGACCCAGATGACGGCGTTGATGTCCGTGTTCAGGCCCTCCATGATCCGCGGATTCGCGACCGACACGATGGTGGTGTCGATAAGGATCATGAAGAAGCCGACGACGAGTGACCACAGCGCGGGCCATGGCTTAGCTACGTTTTCCAAGGGATTCCTTTGGCGTGTGTGGGAGTTCGGGTGGAGTTGGCCGGGGTTCATCCCAGGGCAGATGCCCAGTGCCCAACTCCTGAAGGAGATCGCGGATCCACGCGATCTCAGTGCGGCGCATGGCCTGTTGGTATGTGATGTCAATCCAGAACTTGCGTTCCAGGCTTTTCGCCGTCACCGCGGCCTCGGCACGGATCAGGAAGTCGAGATCGGCCACCAGGGCCACCACCCGTTGTTCCAGAAGATCCATCACCACGCCCCTGGGAAGGTGGTGTGCCTCGGCGATGGCGTGCGGAAACTGGGGATACTCGTTGACGGGCGTGGACAGCATGGCTTGGAGCCGCGCATCAAGGGCCTCATGACCGGCGTCGGTGATCCGGTAGGTGGTGCGCTCGGGACGGTTTCCTTCACGCTCCGTGCCCGTGGCCTCCACGAGCCCGTTTTCCTCGAGCCGGCCCATGGCGTGGTAGAGCGTTCCGGGCCGGACTTTGACCAAGCGGTCCTCGTGGCGGGCCATGAGGAGTTGGTACATCTCGTAAGGATGCATGGGCTCTTCAGCCAGCAACGCCAAGGATGCGACACCCAACGGCGTCAACTCAACGGCCTTGGCCACAACCATCCCCTTCCACGAGTCATATATTCCACCACAACTATTCCACGTGGAATATATAGATGCAAGAAAAGCCCGGCCGCCACAGCGACCGGGCTCCCCTGAACCAACCGGCTTCTAGCCCAGAAGGGCCAAAATCTCGTTCCTGGCGAACATGGTGGCTGCCTCACGCGCACTGGGAGTTCCGGCGTCGGGATCTGCTCCCGCATCCAGCAGCACCCTGGCCACTCCCGTGTATCCCTTGAAAACCGCACCCGCGAGCGGCGTCTGGCCACGGTCGTTCGCGGCGTTGGCGTCCGCGCCATGGTGCAGGATCAACTGAACTGCTTCTTCGTGCCCGTGATAAGCCGCCAGCATCAGGAGGGAGTCTCCGGCGGCATTGGTCAAGGTGGCGGGGGCCCCGGCAGCCAAGTAGCCGCGCAGCAGGTCAGTGTCCCCTTCGCGGGCGGCATCAAACAAGGCGTGGGCCAGCGCCAGTGTTTCTTCGTCGGCGCCCGGGCCTGGGCTGGAGGCCTCGGGGGAGGTAGGTTGGCTCATCGATGGGGTCCCTTCAGGAATCCGGTCTGGCGCCCGACTACCTGGCCGGCGTCGGGGGCGACGATCACTTCCTGGGCAGCGATGTAGGCTTCCTCGCCATCCATCACCGTCAGGGTTTCCTCCGCCGAAACGGAACGCTTGACCACGGCCAGAGCCACGGGTCCCATTTCGAAGTGCTGCGCCACCGATGTCAGATTACCCACCTTGCGTTCTCCGGCAAATACAACACTGCCAACCGCTGGGAGGGTATGCTGCGAACCATCCAACTGGAGGAAGACGAGGCGCCGCGGCGGGTGACCCAGATTGTGGACGCGGGCAATGGTCTCCTGGCCCTTGTAGCAGCCCTTGTTCAAGTGGACCGAGGTGCGCAGGAGATCCAGTTCGTGGGGAATCGTCTTCTCGTCGGTCTCGGCGCCAAGCCGGGGACGCCAGGCTGCGATGCGCAGGGCATCTGCGGCCATTGCGCCCGCGAGCGGCAGGCCGTCCACGCTGCTTTCAAGCTCCGAGGCAGGGACCAGGTACTCGAACCACGGCCGTTCCAGCCCCGGATGCGACTCTTCGGACACGATGCTGTACGCATAGCCGCCAGCGCCAACATGCGGCCAGGGATCCTCCCAGACCAAGCTGGAGGACAACTGCTCCACCGGCTTGGTGGCGCCCACCACGGCCCACTTCTCAGACGCATCCTCGATCTCGACGCGCAGCATGAACTTCATCCTGTTCAACCACTCAGCCAAGGGAGCAGCCTCGGCCGCCTCAACGATCAGCCAAGTGGTTTCACCGTCGTCAATGACCCTGGCATCAAACTCGATGCGGCCCTGGACGCTGAGCAGCAGCAATTCGCTGGAAACACCGGGCTGCAGGTTGGTGAGCTGTTGTGAGGAGAGCGTATTGAGCCAGCTGAGGCGGTCGGGTCCGGAAACTGTCACCACTCCCCTGTAGGAGAGGTCGACGACGGCGGTACCGGCGGCGAGGGCGCGCTGCTCCCGCAGCGGCTCGCCATAGTGGGCCGCGACGCCGGCATCAAGGCCGGTGTCCTCGACTGCGCCAGGGCGCGACAACAGAGGGCTCGTGTAAGTCATATGTAGTAGAAGTCCTTACGGCTTAGCGGTATTCCGGATTTTCGAAATCAAAACGGGTGCCCGCTTTCCATTCCTCCGGCAGGTTGCCAAAAGCGGGGATGCCGCCGGCATCCCTCAAGAGCTTGGCCATATGCAACAGGTTCCATGACATGAAGGTCGTGTTCCTGTTAGTAAAATCACTCTCCGGGCCACCGGAACCCTCGTCCAGATAGCTCGGTCCGGGTCCCACCGGACCAATCCACCCGGCGTCGGCCTGCGGTGGGATGGTGAAGCCGATGTGCTGGAGGCTGTACAGCACATTCATGGAACAGTGCTTGATGCCGTCTTCGTTGCCGGTGATGAGGCAGCCGCCCACCTTGGGATAGAACGCCCACTGCCCGTTGCTGTTCAGCTCCCCGGAATGCGCATACAGCCGCTCGATGAGCTTCTTGGTCTGGGACGAGTTGTCACCGAGCCAGATAGGACCGGCAACCACCACGATGTCGGCCTCGCGGACGTGCGGATAGATCTCCGGCCAGGCGTCCGTTGCCCACCCATGCTCTCGCATGTCCGGGTACACACCGCTGGCGATGTCGTGGTCAACGGTCCGGATCAGGCGTGTGGTGACGCCCTGCTTTTCCATGATGTCGCGGCTGATCCGGATCAGGCCGTCCGTGTTGCTGGGCTGAGGCGATGGCTTAAGGGTGCCGTTGAAAAAGACGGCCTTGAGGCCCTCGTAGCCTCCCGGCTTGAGGTTGTTGTTCACTATCTGCTCCTTCTGCTGGTTGCGTGCGGAACGAAAAAGTGAGGCCTCGTGTCAGGAAACCCTGTGGAGGAAAGCCGAGGCGTGTGCTTCGAGTGCCTTGCCGCTGGCGGCGACATCCCAACGCCAGAGGAGGTTCCCGTCAACCAGACCGAAAATCCGGGTGGCAGCCGTGTACTCCTTGGAGTGGCTGCCCCGCATCACCATGTCGGTGCTCAGCTGGATCTGGGGTCCCTTGATCTGGCCGTAGTAGAGCTCGGTAATGCCGCCGGGGTGCGCGATGGACACGGAGATGTCGAAGCCGCCGTCTTCGTTACGGCGTTCTTCCACGTCATCGGCGGTCTTGAGCACCGGGACGATGTCGGCCGGGATAAGCCCGGGACCGCCGTCGCCTTCCTGGAGCTTCCGCTCCAATGCCCAGAACCCGTTCTCGACCGTCAACGGACGCAGTTTCGCGCCGGCTTCGTCGCTCAGCCAGGTCTCGGCCCTGTACTGCAGGTACGGAAGACCGTTATGGGTGAAGGAGGCGTGCTGAACGAAATGTTCCGAATCCTCGTCCCCGCTGCCAAGCCGTCCGCGGCCTTCCCACTCACCAATGAGCCAGGAAAGCGGGACGAGTTCAGGCGTCAGGTCTGTTGGTATCTCAATAGGCACAACGACTACCTCGGTTGGACTGCAGGACCAGAAGGCTTACTTCTGGCCCTGGAAGAGGCGGTAAACGACAAAACCTGCGAACCATGCCATGGCAACACTTGCCAGGCCAAGGAGGACGAGGAAGAAGATTTCAAATGCGAGTACAGACATGATGCCATCCTAACCGTTAGTAGATCAGTAGTTTGTCGATGAAGTACGCCAAGGCTCCCACAGCCCATACGGGGGCCACACCCATTCCCACCGCAGCTGGAAGGTTAAGGCGCCCCCGCCGCAGAGTGGTCATGCGTCGGAAAGAGACCAAAACGGAACCGACAACGACGCCCACCAATGCCGCGGGAAGCACTGCGATATCCGAAAATACCAGGCCTGCCAACGGTCCCATAAGCCCTGCCATCACCACGCCAAGGGGCGCCACAATCCTGTCGGGCCAGCGGATGATCCCCACAAGCAGGGCAACCGCCGCGCTCAGCCCGGCTACCAGGACCATTTCCTTGACGCCGTTGAACCGGGCGCTGGCGATCCAGCCGGCACCGAGGCAATTCAGCAGCACACCGGCACAGCATCCGAGAGTTGATTCCAGGCGCTGGGCTTGCCCGGTACCCCGGACCAACTGGACGATGAATACCGACATCACGCCCAAAGCTACGAAAGCGGGCGTTCCGTCAAGGAATCCCGGGGCCGGCAGGTAGGCGGCAGTCACTGCCGAACCGGCACCGGCCAATCCAATGACCGACGCCAACGTCTTCTTGGCTGGAACGCCAAGGAAATGGGGCCAGCCGATCCCTACGGCTGCGGACGCCGCGATGCCCACGCCCACCATGGCTTCACGGGAAATGAAGGTGCTGGCAACGATGACCGCGAGCGCCACGAGTCCGAATACCCCGATGCTCCAAGACTTCACTGTGTGCCCGACCTCAATCCGATGCGCCTTACGACCTCTCGACAATCCTGCCTTAAGCCGGCCCAATATGTCGTAATTCCGGCGTCAGCCCGTCACGAATCCATGTGTCGCAGGGCACTGATGGGTATACTCAGACTTCAACGACGCACTGTGTCCGCCTTCATCCCGTTACAACGGGCAGGGGCAGCCGCTGCGCTGTGACCGACCGGTGAGACTCCGGTTTCGACGCCCGATGATGCGCGTAAAAGCCCATTGGAGGAACTATGTCGCACATCCTGCTCCTGACGAACAGCACCGGCTCTTCGGTGGACATTCTGCCTGCCTTGGAGCTGCTGAACCACCGCGTGCACATCCTCCCGGCAGAACCCACCGCCCTGCTCGAAACGGATCCCACGGACATCGTGTTCCTGGATGCCCGCAAGGACTTGGTGGGTGCCCGTTCGCTGACGCAACTCCTGAAGGCAACCGGACTGAGCGCTCCCCTGATGCTGATCCTCACGGAAGGCGGCATGGCTGCCGTGTCCTCCGCGTGGGCAGTGGACGACATCGTGCTGGACTCGGCCGGACCCGCGGAAGTGGAAGCCCGCATCAGGCTTGCCATGGCGCGGGCTGTACCGGGCGAAGAGGAAACCCAGACGGAAATCCGGGCCGCCGGCGTCGTCATTGACGAAGCGAGCTACACCGCGCGGGTCAGCGGCCAGCCCCTGAACCTGACGTTCAAGGAGTTTGAACTACTGAAGTATTTGGCACAGCATCCGGGCCGCGTGTTCACCCGCCAGCAGCTGCTCACCGAGGTTTGGGGCTACGACTACTACGGAGGCACACGCACCGTAGACGTCCACATCCGGCGGCTTAGGGCCAAGCTCGGCGTAGACCACGAAAACCTGATCAGCACGGTCCGCAACGTCGGTTACCGGCTCACTCTCGTCCGGTTGCCGGACGACGAACTCACGGAAGCCTGAGCGGCAGGCCCTTACGACAAAGCAAAGAAGAGGCCAGGATCCCCATGGATCCTGGCCTCTTCTTCATTTCCTGGTGGAGGACATACGGGTCGAACGTATCGAGGCCACCCCACTGGTGGATCCCCCCTGCGCTGACTTGTGCGGACGAGCCGCTGAGCCGAACGAGATACCGAGACTACCGCTGAACTGCGCAGACATCAAATCCGACAGCGCCGGGCTTGGGTGACCGCTTGCACGGGACGTATAGCCTTGCATCATGAGTCACGCGCATCCGGAAAACTGGCCCGTACTGATGATCACTGGCGCTTTGGACCCAGAACTCCTCAAGGACTTCAAGACCCTCGCCGCCGCTGCTGAGGAATCCGATGGGAATCCTCCGCTCTCGGAACAGACCATGGTGATGCTGCGCGGCGCAGACGCCGGTGACCATTCCGTCCTGTCGTTCGCTCTTTATGCTCCAGACGAGGACTCGGATCCTGCCACCGGAGAAGACCTGGCGGGGATCGCCGTCGTGGTTGAAGCGCCCGACGCAACCGGCGTGCTGGAACTCGCCGTCCACCCCAGTTACCGCAACCAAGGCGTGGCCAGCCGGTTGCTGGGTGCCCTTCAGGGCAAGCGGAGCCTTGGCGGTTTGAGTGCCTGGTCGCACGGCAACCACGAGGCCGCGGCGGAGTTGGCGACACGCTTCGGCTACGCGCCGGTCCGGGAACTGTGGAAGATGCGGCTCATGTCTTCGGCCTCCGCGCTGCCCGACGCCGGGCTCCCGGACGGAGTCTCGATCCGCACGTTCGCACCGGGCCGGGATGAGCAGGCCTGGCTGGCGGCCAACCGATCGGCTTTTTCACACCACCCTGAACAGGGTTCGATGACGCTGGCGGACCTCGAAGCGCGCAAGGCAGAAGACTGGTTCGATCCAGAGGGCTTCCTCCTGGCCGTCAATGCCGACGGTGAGTTGCTTGGATTCCACTGGACCAAGGTCCATCCGAAGCAAGGAGCACACCCGGCCATCGGCGAGGTCTACGTTGTAGGCGTAACCCCTGCCGCGCAAGGCCTGGGCTTGGGAAAGGCATTGACGGTTGCGGGGATAAGGCATTTGCAGGACAAGGGCCTGCATGCAGTCATGCTCTACGTGGATGCCGACAACCAGGCCGCCGTGGCCCTTTACCAGAAGCTCGGCTTCGTCCGCTGGGACACCGATGTGATGTATGGACCTTTAACAGAAAATTAACCTTGGCAGATCCTCCGACGGAAAGCCGGGGACATCTTGGATTCGGGCGTCGCAATTGCTTGTAATGTGGGAGGAAACCCAGTCCTGAGCTTAGGAGAGCCCCATGCAGCCGGACCCCGTCGGCACCGCCGGATCCACTTCGAAGGGAGCAACGCTTCCTCCACGCTTCGGCTCGTCGGAAGTGCCGGCCTCGCGAGCCACCCAGGACCGCATCGACATCCCTGAATTCGCGCCCAGCCTTGAACCCGAAGGCGACATTTCACCGGACCGTTTCCTGGACCGCGAACTCAGCTGGCTGGCTTTCAACTCCCGCGTGCTCGAGCTCGCTGAGGACCCTGACCTTTTCCTCCTGGAGCGCGTGAACTTCCTCTCGATCTTCGCGTCCAACCTGGACGAGTTCTTCATGGTCCGCGTAGCCGGCCTGAAGCGGCGCATCGCCACTGGGCTTGCCGTGCCGTCCCCCGCGGGCCTGAGCCCCATCGAGGTGCTGGAACAGATCGGCGACGAGGCCCACAAGCTGCAGGAACGCCACGCACGGGTCTTCGCCGAGCAGATCCGCCCGGCCCTGGCCTACGAACACATCCACATCATGCACTGGCACGAACTCGATGAGGACGCCCGCCACCGGATCAGCATCATGTTCCAGGAAAAGGTCTTCCCCATCCTGACGCCGCTGGCCGTGGATCCGGCACACCCGTTCCCCTATATCTCGGGCCTGTCCTTGAACCTCGCGGTGATCGTCAGCAATCCGATCAGCGATAAGGAACTCTTCGCCCGCGTGAAGGTTCCGGACCAGCTCCCCCGCCTTATCTCGGTGGACGGACCCCGCGCAGGCGCCATCCCCGGCCGCGTAGCCCGGTTCATCGCCTTGGAAGAAGTCATTGCCGTCCACTTGGACAAGCTGTTCCCCGGCATGGAAGTACTGGAGCACCACACCTTCCGTGTCACCCGCAATGAGGACCTGGAAGTAGAAGAGGACGACGCCGAGAACCTCCTGCAGGCCCTGGAGAAGGAACTGCTGCGCCGCCGGTTCGGCCCTCCCGTTCGCTTGGAAGTCACCACTGACATCAACCCGAACATCAAGGCACTCCTCATCCGGGAGCTTGGGGTCGAAGAGTCCGAGGTCTACTCCGTACCGGCGCCCCTGGACCTCCGGGGATTGTCGGCGATCAGCGGGATTGATCGCGCCGATCTCCACTACCCCAAGCATGTGCCGCACACCTCGCGGTACCTCAACGAGTCCGAGACGTCCAAGGCCGCGAATGTCTTCGCAGCCATGCGGCGCCGGGACATCCTGCTCCACCACCCCTACGATTCGTTCTCCACTTCCGTCCAGGCATTCCTGGAGCAGGCAGCAGCGGACCCCAAAGTGCAGGCCATCAAGCAGACCCTGTACCGGACGTCCGGCGACTCCCCCATCGTGGATGCATTGATCGATGCCGCAGAGGCAGGCAAGCAGGTGCTGGCCCTCGTCGAGATCAAGGCCCGCTTCGACGAGCAGGCCAACATTTCCTGGGCACGCAAGCTGGAACAGGCCGGCGTGCACGTGGTGTACGGCATCGTGGGCCTGAAGACGCACTGCAAGCTGTCCTTGGTGGTCCGCCAGGAAGTGGATGGCCTTCGCCGCTACTGCCACATCGGCACCGGCAACTACCACCCGCGCACTGCACGCTACTACGAGGACCTTGGCTTGCTCACGGCCAACGAGCAGGTGGGCGAAGACCTGTCCAAGCTGTTCAACCAGCTCTCCGGCTATGCACCAAAGTCCACGTTCAAGCGGCTGCTGGTGGCCCCGCGCTCTGTGCGTGCAGGCTTGGTGGACAGAATCGAAACGGAAATCCGCAATGCCCGCGCCGGCGTGCCGGGGCGTGTGCAGATCAAGGTCAACTCCATGGTTGACGAAGCCATCATCGACGCCCTTTACCGTGCTTCGCAGGCAGGCGTGAAGGTTGACGTCGTGGTCCGCGGCATCTGCTCCCTCCGGCCAGGCGTGCCGGGACTCAGTGAGAACATCACCGTCCGCTCCATCCTGGGCCGCTTCCTGGAACACTCACGCGTCTTCGCTTTTGCCAACGGCGGGGAGCCGGTGGTGTACATCGGCTCCGCAGACATGATGCACCGCAACCTGGACCGGCGCGTGGAAGCCCTGGTGCAGTTGGCCAGCAAGGAAGATACCGCAACGGTCATGGACCTGATGCGCCGGTACGTGGACGATGGAACGGCGAGCTGGCACCTGGACAACCAAGGCCACTGGACACGTCACCACTTGGACGACGACGGCAAGCCACTGCTGGATATGCAGTCCTGGCTCTTGGAGTCACGCTCACGTCAGCGTGCATCGGCCCGGCGGTAAAGGAACCAATTGAACAGCGATACCCCCGTGGCGGATCAAACAGACCACCCCGGTGAGCCGGTGGCCGTCGTGGCCGCCGGTGCCATTCCGTGGCGCATCGTCAAAGGTGCGCTCGAAGTACTCGTGATCCATCGTCCGCGTTACGACGATTGGTCCTGGCCGAAAGGAAAACTGGACCCCGGCGAAACAGTGCCTGAATGCGCCACCAGGGAGGTGTGGGAAGAGATCGGCCTCCGGGCCCCGCTCGGGATACCTCTTCCGCCCATTCACTACCACGTGAGCGCGGGCCTGAAGGTCGTCCGGTACTGGGCCGTCAAGGTCAACGGAGCACAGCTTCGCCCGGACGGGAAAGAAGTGGACAGCGTCATGTGGTGCAGCCCTGACAGGGCAGCGAAATACCTCAGTAACCCCACGGATGTGGAACCCCTCGAATACCTTGAGAAGGCCCACGTCCGAGGTGAGCTGGACACGTGGCCGCTGGTCCTGATCCGCCATGCCAAAGCCAAGCCCCGATCCTCGTGGACCAAGGCCGAAGGTGACCGCCCCCTGGCGGCCACCGGGCAGCGGCAGGCGGTTGCAGTCCAGCGACTGCTGGAAGTGTGGAAGCCCCAGCGCGTCGTCACCAGCCCGTGGACGCGGTGCGTGGCCACCATCGCGCCCTACGCCAAGTCGAGCGGCGCCAAGGTGAAGTTGGTTGAAGCCCTCACGGAGCACAACCATCAACGCTCTCCCAAGAAGACGGCTGCGGCCGTTGAGGCTTTGTTCGACAAGCAGGTGCCCATTGCCGTCTGCACTCATCGCCCCGCGTTGCCTACGGCCTTGAAACAGCTGGGCCAGCACATGTCGCAGGCCTTGCGGGCCGTCCTTCCTACAGCGGACCCCTACCTTTCTCCCGGCGAGGTCATCGTGTGCCAGGTGGCAAGGGGATCCGAACGGAAGATTGTGTCCGTTGAACAGGTCAAGCCTTTCGACGACTAGCTCGTCAGGTTGTTGACCCCCAAGGCTTTTGTATCAAATACTTGATACATTGAGATCAAGCATTTTGATACCAAGACTTGGGGGTCTTTGACGTGTTTTTGAGCCTGCCACCGCTGTTACTCCTGGGCCCGGTTGTGGGCGCAGTCATCGTTTACCTCTTCCTGAGGATGCAGGTGTGGTCCAAGCCGCAGGCTGAATCCGTTGCCTCGCACGGCCTCTGGGTGGGAATCATCGGGTGGATGGCCAGTTCGCTGCAAGGCGCCATGAACACCGGCATCCTCACCGTGAACCCCACGGGCCCAAGCGCGCCAACAGCTTCGGGGCAAATCGCCGGCGCCCTCGCCTGGCCGATTCTTGCCTGCCTCACCGTCCATGCGTTGGGTCAACTAAGCTATCCGGCACCCAAGGCACCCCGCAGGTACGCCGAATTGACGGTCCGCCGGATCAGGGACTTCCTCCCCCGCAAACTTGCCTGGACCACAGCGGCGGTTTTCGTCTTTGCAGCCCTGGTCATCGCCTGGGTTGCCGCGCTTCCGGGCCATACTCCGGTGTTGCCGACTCCTCCAGGACAGGCACCACCTTCGGACAACGGATACAGGGGCCAAGGGCAGGAGGGCAGGATTCCCGGGTGGGAGCTGGCCGCATGGCTGGGCGGGGCGCTGGTGGTTCTCGCCGCCGGAACCCTGTTGGTGCTGGTGTTCATTGCCCGACGCCGGCAGCTTGAAACACTCAACGGCGACGACAACAGGGCACTCCGCTCCATCGCGACCAACCGTTTACTGCGGACTGTCGCAACGATCGCCGCCGGACTGGCCAGCATCGCCGGGAACTTCGCCGCTCAGCCAGCCCCTGGAGCCATGTGGCAGTCGTCCTGGTTCAATTACGTCGGCATCGTCAACATGGCAGTCCTGCTGGTCATGTGGTGGTGGCGGGTCCCCCAACTCCCCTCGCTCGTCAACGCACAAAAGGCCACCAGCGCCGGTTCAATACGGGCTGATCCTCAAACCCATGGGGCAGTCCGGCTCACTCTTTCCACCGGAGCTGCACTGGGTGTGGTGGGCGGACTGGCCGGGCTCGCGGGTTGGGTCTCTTTCATGTTCGTGCCGGGGCCCGTACTGAGGCCGATTGCGCTTCCGGCAGCCGTTGCCATCGTGGCTGCCTTGGTTCTGCTTGCCATAACCTGCGGCGAGCTGTTGTTGGCCCGGAACTACGGCACCGCGAACGCCCCCATTCATTGGCCCGGCCAGCCTGTTTCACGAGGACTGCTCTCCTTCGCGGCCGGCAGCGGATTGGTTTTCGCCGCAGTTGTGACCGTGACGGCTATTGGCCAGAGGCTATTGCTCCCTGCCATGCCCTCCTGGCCAGGGATCATTGCAATGTCGCTGGTCGTCGCATTTGCGGGTTCCCTGGCGGTCCTTGCCGCGCGCCGACGTCATGGAATCACCGAATCTGACGGTCATCAAGGCTTGGACGCGGCGCTGCGAGCCATCACCATGTACCGGATCGTCAGGATGCTCGCAGCGTATTGCCTGGGGCAGGCGGCGGCCGTGCTTCTCACCTCCGCCGAGGCTTGGGGAACCCTCTTTCCGGCGTTCGACAGGATTGGCCCGAGTCCCGCGATCATGGCTGGTGCAATCCTCGCGGCCGTTGCAGGCATCGTGGCCATCACACCGGTTCGCAGCCTCTTCCGGACCATCCCCCGCGTGAGCGCCGCCAAACTCGGGGAACCTGCTCAATGACCGCCGGGATCACGCTGGACTTATCAGATCCCGTGCCGCCCTACGAGCAGATCCGTCGGCAGCTCAGCTCGCTGATCGCCGTTGGGGTTCTCGAACCCGGCAGCCGATTGCCCACGGTCCGCAGCCTGGCCGCTGACCTGGGCATTGCGGCGGGCACTGTCGCGCGGGCCTACAAAGAACTTGAGCAGTCCGGGCTGATCGAATCACGACGCCGGAACGGGACTATCGTCGTCGGGCCGCCGCAGTCGCCGCACGGCGTGGCGGGTGGAGACGAGGCGGTGATTGCCGCCGTCGACGGTCTGATCCTGACTGCCCGCGACGCGGGGGTAAGTGACGCAACGCTCATTGACCTGCTTCGTGGAAGGTTGGCAAGTAAGCTGGACTCGTGAGCATCCCCACCCCTTATGAAGACCTTCTGCGCGATGTCATGGCCAACGGCACGCACAAGTCGGACCGCACCGGGACCGGAACGCGCAGCGTTTTTGGCCGTCAGCTGAGGTTCGATCTTGCCGAGAGCTTCCCGCTCATCACTACCAAGCGGGTCCACTTCAAGTCCGTGGCAGTGGAGCTCCTATGGTTCCTGCGCGGTGACTCGAACGTGAAGTGGATGCAGGACCAGGGCGTCTCCATCTGGGACGAATGGGCGGATGCCGACGGCGAACTCGGTCCCGTTTACGGCGTGCAGTGGCGAAGCTGGCCCACCCCCGACGGCGGCCACATCGACCAGATTTCCGAGCTCATGACCAACCTGGCTGCCAACCCCGATTCCCGACGACACATCGTGTCAGCATGGAACGTCTCCGAGCTCAAGGACATGGCGTTGCCTCCGTGCCACGCGTTCTTCCAGTTCTACGTGGCGGACGGCAAGTTGTCCTGCCAGTTGTACCAGCGCTCCGCGGACACCTTCCTGGGCGTCCCCTTCAACATCGCCTCCTACGCGCTGCTGACGCGCATGGTGGCCCAGCAGCTTGGCCTCGAGCCGGGTGAATTCGTCTGGACCGGCGGCGACGTCCACGTCTACGACAACCACGTGGACCAGGTCGCCGAGCAGCTCAGCCGCGAGCCTTACGAGTACCCGCAGCTGAAGATCCTCCGCAAGCCGGACTCGATTTTCGACTACACGCTGGACGACTTCGAGGTTGTGGACTACCGCCACCACCCCACCATCAAGGCACCGATCGCTGTATGAGCGCTCCTTCTTCCGACGTTCCGGCCCAACTTCCCGGCGTCATCTTCACCGAGGAAACCGCGGCCAAGATGACCGGCATTGGCATGATCTGGGCGCAAACCACGTCCGGCGTGATCGGCAAGGACGGCGCCATGCCGTGGCACCTGCCCGAAGACATGAAGCACTTCAGCCAGATCACCACGGGGCACCCCGTCATCATGGGCCGCAGGACGTGGGAGTCATTCCCGGAAAAGTACCGGCCGCTCCCGGGCCGCACCAATATTGTCGTAACCCGCAACGAAAAGTGGGCATCCACGCCCGAGGCGGAGGGCGCCGTCGTAGTTTCCTCCCTTGATGCCGCGCTGCTGGAGTCTCAGTTCGCGCCGGGCGGCCGGAAGGTGTGGATTGTCGGCGGCGGCGAGATTTACCGCCAGTCCATGGGCCTCGCCAACCTTGCAGTGATCACCATCATTGACACCGATGTGGAGGGTGACACGTACGCGCCCGAGCTCGGTGATGACTGGACCTTTGACACCGTGGCGCCGGCCGAGGGCTGGCTCACTGCCAAGAACGGCACAAACTACCGGTTCACCACATGGCGCCGGAACGAAAGCTAGGAAAGCCAGCATGTTGAAAAAACCTGAAACCCTGTTCGTGCTGGGCTATATGCTGCTGCCCCTCCTTGCCCTGCTCTCTGCAATCGTTGGCCTCACCATGATCCTGGGTGGCGACAAGATCGCTGGGATCATCGTCCTGGTAGTGGTCACCCAGATATTTGCCTTCGGCGCCTTCTTCGCGTTGCGCAAGCGCAAGGCAGCCCTCTTGCAAGAGCCCCACGCCGGCAGCTAGGCCTGGCGGCCGCCCGACCTTCGGTGGCGAGAGGTGAGCGTCGTCGCGAAGGGCGTGCGTGACGTAACCGACAGCGGCAGTTTGCTCGGAAAGTTTAGACTGGGTGAATGACTACAGCAGCTAATCCGTCCGTTGGACTGGTCGGTTGGCGTGGCATGGTCGGCTCTGTCCTGATGCACCGCATGCAGGAAGAGAACGACTTCGCCAACATCAACCCGGTATTTTTCTCCACCTCGAACGCAGGAGGTGCCGCCCCGTCCTTCGCTGATGGGGCCGGCAAGCTCGAGGATGCGTTCGATATTGAGACGCTGGCCAAGCTGCCGATTATTGTCACCGCCCAGGGGGGCGACTACACCAAGCAGGTCCACGGCGAACTCCGCAACCGTGGCTGGGACGGCCTCTGGATCGACGCCGCCTCCACCCTGCGCATGAACGACGACTCGATCATCGTGCTGGATCCGATCAACCGCGACGTCATCGACGCCGGCCTTTCAGGTGGCGTAAAGGACTTCATCGGCGGCAACTGTACGGTTTCCTGCATGCTGATGGGCCTCGGTGGCCTTTTCAAGAACAACCTCGTGGAGTGGGGCACCTCCATGACCTACCAGGCGGCCTCCGGCGGCGGCGCGCGGCACATGCGCGAACTCCTCAACCAGTTCGGCACCCTCAACAACGAGGTCAGCAGCGAACTCGACGACCCTGCGTCCGCCATCCTCGAAATCGACCACAAGGTCCTGGCCGCACAGCGCACCGGCGTTGACGCCACCCAGTTCGGTGTGCCGCTTGCCGGCTCCCTTATTCCTTGGATCGATGCCGACCTCGGCAACGGACAGTCCAAGGAAGAATGGAAGGCCGGAGTCGAGACCAACAAGATCCTCGGAACAGGGGCAGGCACCGCCGGCAAGGACCACATCGCCATGGACGGCCTGTGCGTCCGCATCGGTGCCATGCGCTCCCACTCCCAGGCACTCACGCTCAAGCTGCGCGAAGACCTGTCCGTCACGGAGATCGAGAACCTCCTGGCCAAGGACAACGAGTGGGCCAAGGTCATCCCCAACACCAAGGAAGCCTCCATGGCGGACCTGACCCCCGTGGCAGCCTCCGGCACGCTGGACATTCCCGTTGGCCGTATCCGCAAGCTCGAAATGGGCCCGGAATACATCAGCGCCTTCACCGTTGGCGACCAGCTCCTCTGGGGTGCCGCCGAACCGCTCCGCCGCATGCTCAACATCGTGACAGGCAAGCTCTAGCCTCAGCCCGCTGAAACACGTTGCCAACCCGCTGTTCCGTTGCTGCCAAGCAACGGAACAGCGGGTTTTCGACGTTCATACGGCCTGCGCTCCAACGCGGCTTTGACCTTCCGTTCCACATCCCACGGTCTGCCGAGATGCTCCCACCCGATACGGACCACCTCCCAGCCAGAGTCCATCAGTGCTTTCTCCCGGCGGCGTTCGTTGAAGATCACCTCCTCAGTGGGTGCATAGTCGAAGTACTTGGTGCGGCCGTCGAACTCCAGGATCACCCGACGGTCCATCCATCCGAAGTCGCCCCGGTACCGTCCAAGTGGCGTGTCCACGTCGAGCTGGAGGACGGCGTCATGGATGCCAAGCCTGCCCAGCAAAACCCGTGTGCGCGTCTCCCCCACCGATTCGGATCTGGCATCCATTGCTTCAAGGACACGGCGAACGCGGCGAACACCCCGCGTGATCCGGCCGCTGTCCACATAGTCCTGAAGCAACTGCTCGTCCGCGCCGCGGCGGAGCGCTTGATCTGCGACCACCACTGCCTGTTCGAAGTCCATGGTCCGAGCGCAATCGATGACGGTACGCTCGAGGCTCGTGACACGTACGGGCCGGGGCCACGATGCCTGTAACTCGAGAATCTCCCACGGCTCCAGAGGGCCGCCGTGAGCTATCACGTCCTCGCCCGAGCTTGCCTGGGCTGGCGAAAACGATGTGACGACGTGAACCGAGGAGCCGGCGTCCCACGGAGAGCACCCATGCAACCGGGCGGCGCTGGCATGGCTGTAGACGCTCCTACGGCTTGCGTTGGAATGGTGCGCTTGGATTCGCAACAGGTCTTTCTCCCACGGTTTCCGTTGGCGCCAATCCTGTGCCTGAATGTAGGCGCCCCTCCGGAGCCGGATCAGCTTTCCGCATCGGACCGCCTGAGTCAGGGCCCGGTCGCCGACTCCCTTCCGTGCCAGATCCGTGGTGGTGGCAATGACGGTGTCCGGCCAATGCGTGGCGATCAGGGCATCAAGTTTTCTGCTTTGCATGGGCCCATCGTGTGCCTGGGTTGGGCCGTACAGCGAGCTTGCTGGCATCGTATGTGGACAATCCCGTTCTGCGACCGCTAATTCGTTGCGGGCCGGCAACGTAACAGCGGGCCTGCCACGGGATTGCGGGCCACCCAGTCAGCTCGCCATGAACTTCAGATAGGCCCTTCCCTCCGCCTGGAACGAACGCTCAGCAGCCGGACCAAGCTGCCCTGCGAATGGTTCCGGCGTGACACCGACGGTCTTGCCCGTCACGGTCCTCGACCACGTTCCCACCACTTCGCCTCCGGAGACCATGATGCGCCTGAACACACCGTTCTTGCCCGGGACCACCAGCTCGGCGTGCTCAGGGGCCAGGACCAGGCTCCGGTCCTGGTAACCGAGCAGGTACTCATCGAATCCAGGGAGAGCCAGGAAAGAGCGCGAGCCGGGGACGCCGTCGTCGAGCATCGCTGCCGTCTCCGGCGAAAGCCAATAGCTGGTGCCACCGAACTCCAGCTCAACCAAGCGATCCTGCACCACCTTGAGGGCGGCACGTGCCTCGGTGAGCGGCACTTGGCTCCACCACGAGAAATCCTTGACCGTCGCCGGGCCGTGGCTGCGCATGTAGCGGAACAGCAGCTCGACAATCCCTTCCTCCCGCCCCAGATCCCTGGATTCCGGGATCCATTCGTCGAACGGTACGAACAGTTGTTGCACGCCTACCTTGCCGTTGGACAGCGCCATGGGCCCTTGGACGAGCAGTGCGCGCTGGCACAGGCTGCCGAGCAAGTGGATGCCGCGCTGGGCCTTGGTGATTTGGCCGGCTTCCTCGAACGCCTGGAAGAGCTGCTCCCGGCTTGCACCGGCCGCGCCTTCGGCGGCCTTGAGGACTTCAACCGTTTTGACGGCGATGTCCCGGCAATGGCTGATGTCGTCCGGAGTGATGGCCAGTTCGCGATGACGTCCTGCCACCAGATTCATCAGCCGGTCACTGGTGATGCCCAGGATCCAGCGCAGGTCTTCGGGGGCGAGCAAGTGCAGAGTCCCGCGCATGGGCCACGAGCGGACCACTGTTCCGGCGTCGAGGGCTGCGCGGACGTCGGAGGCCGCAGTGCCCGGCACACGCTGTCCCACCGCCCACAGGGCTGAGCCCAGGTCCTGGGCCTGCATGGCCGTCATCCAACGGACGGCGCCCGGGACTGTGGGAAAACCACCGCCCAGCAGACCCTGGCTGGCGAGCCGCAACCGGCCCATGACGCGCGGAGTAAGGCTGGTGTGGGGTACAGGCATGCTTCATCCTAAAAGGGCCGGCGGGTACAGGGAACCTTGCCGCGCCTCCCAGCCGCCTACCAGCAGCGGATCCTAGGATGAGTTCATGCTTTTCGGTGATCTTGCTCCGTTTGTGCGGCCGCTGAGCCGGTGGTTTGCTACCGCCGGCTGGTTCTGCACGCTGGTAGGACTGGGCGCCGGGTTGATAGTGGCGGTGGGCACTGGCGTGAGCCTCTCCCCGTCCATGCAGGCCATCCAGACAGCCAGCTTGGTGGCAACAGCCGCGGCTGCCCTCCTGATCGGAACCGCTGCAGCCAGCCAGCCCGTAGCCGAACGTGACGACGACGCTCCCGAGCCCTGGTTCTACCCGGCGGCAGCAGCCCAGGTCCGCAGCTTCCTGCTCGGATCGATCGTGATGCTTCTGGGATTGGTCGGTTTCGCCACGGCCGGATTGTTCATGCCCAGCGGACCGTCTCCGCAAAGCATCGCTTTCAGCCAGATTTTCCTGCTTGGCTCAGTCAGCTGCGGACTCACCTTCCTGCTGCTCAACAAGGTCCTGCCTATCGCGGAACGGCGAACCCGCTAAAGCGTTACGCTCGCCGAGGGGCGACATCTCGGCAGAAAACCCACCCCATTCCCTCGAAAGCTAACCCCTCGCGGATCTCCCCCCTTTGGGCACCCCCGCCGAGGGGCGACATCTCGGCAGAAAACCCACCCCATTCCCTCGAAAGCTAACCCCTCGCGAGACGTCAACGTCTCGCGGATGCTCCTAGAGGCTTACGCCGATCAGCAAAGGTTCCGGGTGCAGTTCAATTCCGAAACGCTCGACGACGCCGGCACGCACCTCGCGCGCTATTGCCACCATGTCCGCAGCTGTTGCCGAGCCACGGTTGGTGATGGCCAAGGTGTGCTTGGTTGAGAGGGAAGCGCGGCCACCGGAAACGCTGGTCGCGTCGAGTCCAAAGCCCTTTCCGAATCCTGCCTGATCGATCAGCCACGCAGCGGACAGCTTGACCAACCCGTCGGTACCAGCGGGATACCGGGGCGCATTCTCCGGCAACCCTAATGCCTGCCCGGCCGGTACGATCGGGTTGGTGAAGAACGAGCCGGTGGAATAGGTGTCCCGGTCCTCTGCGTCCAGCACCATGCCCTTGGATGCGCGCAGCCGGAGGACTTCCCGGCGGACATCGTTGGAATAGGCCCGCTTACCGGCCTCCACCCCGAGAACCCTGGCGAGTTCGGCATAACGGATCGGTGCGCTCATCCGGCCCAGCGGCAACTGGAACTCGACCGTCAACACCACGTAGCGGGGCGATCCCTCAACCGTGGTCTGCTTCAGGATGGAATCGCGGTAACCGAACTTGAGCTCGGAATTGGTGAAGGTCTGCACCGCATTGCGCTCACGGTCCCAGGTCCGCACGGCAGCAATGGTTTGCGAGACGTCGGCGCCGTAAGCCCCCACGTTCTGCACGGGCGTGGCTCCGGTGGCTCCGGGGATCCCGGAAAGCGCCTCCACGCCGGACCAGGCATGGAGGACGGCATGCTCTACCAGGGCATCCCAGTTGTGGCCCGCCTGCACTACTACGGACACCCCTCCGCAGCTGTCCTCGGAGTTCACAGTGAAACCCTCGGACGCGATCTTCAGGACAGTTCCCGGGTAGCCCTCGTCCGAGATCAGGAGGTTGGAGCCGCCGCCGATGATCAGGAGCTTCTCGCCCGCGGCGTCGGCTGACCGTACGGCGTCGATGATCTCAGCCTCGGTGCGGGCCTCAACATATTTACCTGCGGGGCCGCCGACGGCAGCAGTGGTCAGTTGGGAAAGCAGCGTCTGGGTCACCAATCAAGCCTAACGGGGATCGGCGGACGGCACGGACTCCGCCTTCTGTTGGCCCGACAACGGTGCCAGGAAGAAGCTGACCACCAGCAGGACCAACGGCGCCAACAGGGAATGCAGGATGCCGAAATGCTCGGCTAAGAGTCCGAGGAGCGGAGGCCCGCAAAGGAAAGCTCCGTAGCCGATGGTGGAAACCACAGACACTCGTGCGGCCGCATGGACAGGATCGTCGGCGGCCGCGGACATCCCCACGGGGAAGCCGAGCGACGCACCGAGGCCCCACACGGCCAGGGCCACAAACGCGAGCCACGGAACCGGCGAAAAAACAAAGAGAGCTAGACCTACGACGGCGGTGGCCGAGCACCAGCGCATCACCACAACGCGTCCAAAGCGGTCGAGGATGACAGTTCCGGCGAAACGCCCGATGGTCATGAAAGTCACGAACAACCCGTAACCCACCGCACCCGCGGCATCGGACTGCCCGTAGCCATCGGCCAGGGCCAAGGCCACCCAGTCCCCCGCAGCTCCTTCCGCCAACGCGAGACCCAAGACCAGAACACCGATCAACAAGGTGCGGCGGTCACGCCACGCGAGTGCCACAAGTCGCTTGCTGTCCAGCGGAGCGTCGGGCTTGCCCGCTTCGGTGGAAGTCTCCGCGGCTCCGGGGGTAATGATCGGTAGCGGGCCGGTGGAGGGATCCTGGAACGTATCAGGATGGTCCGGCTGGAAGGTACGCGAGGGCGGCGCGGTCTTCTCCGCGCGGAACCAGAACCCTGCAGTCACCACGGACGCGGCCACTACCACGCCGGAAATCAGGAAATGCCAGAACACCGGCAAGTGGGCGGCAGCGGCCCAGGCCCCGAAACCCGCTGCGGCCACGGTGCCAAGGCTGAACGCACCGTGGAGCCGTGGCATGATGTGCCGTTCCAGCGCACGCTCCAGGGCGGCTCCCTCCACGTTGGAAGCAGTGTTCCAACTGGCCGTCCCCAGGCCGAGCACCACCAGCCCGGCGGCCACCACCAGCGGGCTCGCAGCTATCGAAGCGCCGAAGCCTACGGTGACCAGGCCAGCGCCCACCATGCTGCTGCCGATCCGGGTGGTCAGCTTGGGGCCGAGCCGCAGCACGATCAGGCCCGAGGCCGAAATCGAGATGAACGAGGCCACGGTCATGCACATCAGCAGGAGCCCGATGCCGCCGGGGGTAAGGCCCAGTCCATCGCGAATGGCGGGCAAGCGGGATACCCATGTTGCAAAGGCGATGCCGCTGGCGGCGTAGGAGGCCAGAACAGCGGCGCGCCACTGCGACATTTCAGTCGGAGTGGCGCGCCGTTGAGTGGTGTTCAGTTGGTTCAAGAGACCTTCACAACCGCCTGGGACTTCATGAGGACCTTCTGGCCGGCAGCGACGACGGTGAGGTCGATGCGCGCGGTGCGAGCATCGGCGTCGAGCGCTCCCACCACGCCGGTGACGTCGATGACAGCGCCGGCTTCATCGGTACCCGTGGTGTCGGTGACGAGGACGGGCTTGGTGAATCGGGTCTGGTAATCGACGACGGCGGCGGGGTCGCCTGCCCAATCGCTCACCAACTGCACGGCGGCACCCATGGTGAACATGCCGTGGGCAATGACGCCCGGCAGCTCGACAGAGGTCGCGAACGCTTCGTTCCAGTGGATGGGGTTGAAGTCGCCGGAAGCTCCCGCGTACTTGACCAGGTCCTGGCGGGTGACGTCAATGCTGCGGGTGCCGATCTCCTGGCCGACCGTCAGTTCTTCGAATGTGGCGCTCATGGCTACTGTCCCTCTCCACGGACCAGGATGGACGAGGTGGTGGTGGCGACCTTTTCGCCTGCCTCAGTGGAAATCTCGGAGCGCGTAGTGATCATGGCGCCTCCGCCCATGGCCCGGACGCCGTCGACGTGCAGTTCGGCCACGAGTCGGTCGCCGGCAACGATGGCGCGATGGTGGGTGAACCGCTGGTCGGCGTGGACCACGCGGGAAAAGTCGATGCCCGACTCGGGGTCCTCCACCAGCTGGGCGTCAGCACGCTGGGCGACGATGATGGCAAACGTTGGCGGAGCGACGAGGTCGCTGTGGCCCAGGGCCTTGGCTGCCTCGACATCGAAATGCGCGGGATTGCCGGCCTTCACGGCCTTCGCGAATTCGCGGATCTTTTCACGGCCGACGTCATATACCTCTGCGGCAGGGTAGCTTCGGCCCTGCAGGTCCGGATTGATACTCATAGTCCAACCCTATCGGCCCGCGGGGCTGGGTGCTGTGCCGCTTACTTCTTGTAGCCCTTGCGGATTTTCTGGCCCCGGACCACGAGTCCGCCCACGTGGAGCAACAATCCCGCACCAATGACGGGCAGGGACGCCATGGCCAGCGCCTGGTTGCCTGAAGTGTTCCCGACAATGGACAGGATGAGTCCTATAGCGATGAGTCCCATGGCGCTGAAAACCAGGACTTTATAGGACGTGGAGGCGTTGGCCCAGAATTCGTCTAGCACCGTCCAAGTCTACCGGGGTGCCGCGAGGGGTTGGCTCTCGCGGGAAAGAGGCCCACTTACAGTCGAGACGTCGCCCCTCACCGAAGGAGTTGGACTAGAACAGCGAGTCCTGCAGCGCCGGGATTTCCGTGGTGTGCGGACCGAACTCGATCTTGCGGCCCTTCAAGGCACCCAGGTCTGCCACGAAGCTGCCCTCAATCTCGTTTCCCGAAGCGTCGGGGAGGCCCGCCAAGGCGATAGCCCCTGACAGTGAGTGGACCTGCAAACCGTGGCCTCCGCCGTCGAACATTGCCGGGTAAGGGTGTCGCAGGGCGCCCTCGGCACGAACCGTGCAGAGCCGGTCGGCCAAGGCGGGCCTGTCCCACTCTTCCTCCACAACGGCGTATCCGGTCATCGCCAAGCCACCCAGCAGTTCACGCACCTTGGCAGCGTGCCGGCGGTTGGTGGCCACGAGCTCGACGCCGGCGCGCGGCTCCACGAGGCCCGCCACCTTGGCAGCGGAACGGACCTGCTGGACTAGGCCAAGCTCGCGTGTGACGAGGTCTTCGAGCACGCGAACAATCCGGCCGTCCTCGGCATGGGCCACATAGGAGGCGTGCACTGCGCCCTGTTCGGCCAGGCGGTTCCACTTGCGCTGTGCGGACGCCGTACCGATCTTGGTTGCACCGTTGGCGAAGGTAGCCACGTAGAGCCAGTGCGGCTGCATCAGATAGGCGCGGAGACCGGTTGGAACCGATCCGCCACGGTGAAAGTCGTGCATGAGCCGGGAATCATCGCGGGCAAAGCAGGCCCCGCATTGCTTGCCCCGCTCGGCCGGAGAGCCGCTGCGGCACGGAACATGCGTGCGGTCTCCCGGGCCGTGAACCTTGGTGTGGCCCAGGCACCACAAACCGGGGATAACGCGCAGGCCCAGGGCTGAACCCTGGGCCAACGCAATATCAGTGAACTCCGCGTCCGGCGAGAACATCCTCAAAGCCGGTGACGAAGAGTCCCAAACGACTCCGTGGACCAGCATGCTTACAGGGAAGGCTGGACTCCGAATGCCACTGCGAGCTTCATGATCTTCTCGGCACGGCCCAGACGCGGGAGGTCGGAGCCATCCCGGATCACGCGGCCGTTGGCCTCGAAGTCGTTCATGAAGTCGGTGGCCCAGGCAACGTCCGAAGGCGTGGGGCTGATGACCTCGTTGATGACGGCGGTCTGGTCAATGGCCAGGCACAGCTTGCCGGTCATGCCCATGGTCACCGTGATGCCCGTCTGCTCGCGCAGGATCGGGTGGTTGGTGCCGACCGTGGGGCCGTCGATGGGGCCCGGCAGGTTACCAACGCGGCTGGCGACAACCAACTTGGCCCGCGGGTAGGCCATGGCTTCCGGGGTAGCCGCCATGCCGGTATCGCGACGGAAGTCGCCGGAGCCGAACGCAAGACGGAAAGCACCCTGGGCGCGTGCGATGTGGTTGGCTTCTTCGATGCCGAGAGCCGACTCGACGAGCGCCACTACAGGAGTCTTGCCATCCATGCGGTGGAAGGACTCAGTGACCTGGTCAGCCGACTCGGTCTTGGCGAGCATGACTCCGAGGAGACCCGGGGTGCCGCGCAGGCCCGCGAGGTCGTCCGCCCAGAACTTGCTGGTGGCATCGTTGATGCGGACCCAGGCCTGGCCACCGGCAGCCAGCCAGTTCACCACGTTCTCGCGCGCAGCGTCCTTCTGGGAAGGGTCCACGGCGTCTTCGATGTCAAGGATGATGGCGTCTGCCCGTGAACCCGCGGATTCGTCAAAAAGCTCCGTTTTCATGGCATTTACAAGAAGCCATGAACGGGCGATATCGGCGGGAATGTTGCGGGTAGGCCGAATGGATTCGGCGGCGATGCTAGACGTCATGTATCTACCGTATCCGTCCTGCGCCCCGCAAGGCGAAGAAATCCGCCCGGTTGTGAGGATCAATACGAACTAAACCCGATATGACTGTCGGGTCCGGCAGTATGACCTCCCGACGGCGGTACGCGCCAGTCATATCCGGCAAGCCTGTCGCTGTTGTTCACAGGGCTCAACGCGGCGTCTTTGTGTCCCTTGATTGCCGGGGACGGCTCAGGATTTCGTCGCATTTCCCGCTGTTTCGCAGCGTTTCCGAGCGTTACCCCGGCGCTTCCCACCGGCCGTCGTCATGGGCTTTCATCGTTCCCAAGCCGTTGCAAAAGCCGGCTGCCAACACCCCCAACCACAGAAAGTAGCTCCCATGAAACTGCATCTGCCCCTCCTGAGCGTCGCGGCCGCCGTCGTACTAGCGCTGACGGTGTCCGGCTGCGGCGGTGCAGCCGAAGCAGGACAAGCCAACCAGGCCGGCAACGAAGTCAAGGAGCTGCGGTACCAAGGCTCAGCCAACAACGTGACCTTCCCGGAGCTTGCTGCCGACCTGGGCTACCTGGGCGACCTGAAGCTGAACTGGGTGGGCAACACCACCAGCGGCCCCCAGGACATCCAATCCGCGGCCACCGACCAGACCGACTTTGGCGGCGCATTCTCCGGAGCGGTGGTCAAGCTCATCGAAGCCGGCGCACCCGTCAAGGCAGTCACCAACTACTACGGCTCGGACGAGAAGACTTTCAGCGGCTACTACGTCAAGGCTGACAGCCCCATCAAGGAACCCCGGGACCTGATCGGCAAGAAGATCGCCGTCAACACCCTCGGCGCGCACCACGAGGCCGTCATCAACACCTGGCTGACCAAGAACGGCCTCAGCCAGGACGAGATCAAGCAGGTCCAACTGGTCCCGCTGGCGCCGAACGACACCGAGGAAGCCATTCGTCGCGGCCAGGTGGATGCGGGCACGCTGGGCGGCGTGCTCCAGGACCGTGCCATTGAAGCAGGCGGACTGCGTTCGCTCTTCAGCGATGTGGAGCTGTTCGGAACGTTCGCGGGCGGCCAGATCGTGCTCCGCAACGACTTCATCGAAAAGAACCCCAACACCACGCGCACCTTCACTACGGGTGTAGCCAAAGCGATCAAGTGGGCAGCGGAAACCCCTCGCGACGAAGTCATTGCCCGCTTCACCAAGATCATTGAAAACCGTGGACGCAATGAGAGTACGGCCAACCTGAAGTTCTGGAAGAGCCCCGGCGTCCCGGACTCCGGCGTGATCCAGGACAAGGACTTCACGCGTTGGGAAGCGTGGCTGACCTCTGCGGGAATCGTCAAGGACAAGCTCACGCCGTCCAAGTACTACACGAACGACTTCAACGACCTCGCCGCGGCGAAGAAGGGATAGTCATGACCGCGAAAATCAGTCTCCGGAACGTCACCAAGGAGTTCACGGTCCGGGCCACCAAAGACACGGCCGCCACCCGGCTCACCGCCATCGACTCATTGAGCCTGGACGTCCGATCCGGTGAGTTCCTCACGCTCGTGGGACCCAGCGGGTCGGGCAAGACAACGCTCCTGGATCTGCTGGCAGGGCTTTCCACCCCCACGTCCGGGGAAGTGCTGGTGGACGGCAAGCCAGTCACCGGTCCGGGCAAGGACAGGGCCGTAGTGTTCCAGCAGTACGCGCTCTTCCCCTGGCGGACGGCCTCGTCCAACGTGTCCATAGGGCTTGAGGGCGCGGGTCCGGACGGCAGGAAACTCAACCGGCGCGAGCGGGCAGCCAAAGCCAAGGAATACCTGGCCCTTGTGGGCCTTGCCGGCTTTGAGGACCGCTATCCGCATGAGCTCTCGGGCGGCATGAAACAGCGGGTGGCCATCGCCCGCAGCCTGGCCTATGAGCCCGACGTCCTGCTCATGGACGAACCCTTTGCCGCCCTGGATGCCCAGACCCGTGAGCAGTTGCAGGACGAATTGCTCCGGATCTGGAAGGCCACGGGAAAGACGATCGTGTTCATCACGCACGGGATCGACGAGGCCGTGTACCTCGGCGAGCGCGTTGCCGTCCTGAGTGCCCGGCCCGGGCGGCTCAAGGAGATCGTGGACATCACCATCCCCGACCGCGACGGCGACGAGGACATCCGCTCCAACCCCGCCTTCGTGGAGCACCGCCACCAGGTGTGGACGCTCCTGCACGACGAAGTCCGCCGCGCACAGGACGCAGGGCACCGCAAGATCCTCCCGGACGGCAGCGCACCGGACGAGCCCGCCACCACCATCACCGAAAGGAGCGCGGCCTGATGACCACCACGCTCACGCCAACACAAGCGGCACCCAAGGCAGCCGGACCGCTTGAGCCAAGCACCGCCGTCGAACCTTCCATCACGGTGGACTCACCGGCACAACGTACGACGCCGGTTCTCAACGCCGTGCGGCGGGTCGCCTCTGCGGCGGGGTCGGGGCTGTGGAAGTCGGCCGCCATCCTGGCGTTCCTGGCGCTGTGGGAGCTGGGGCCGACGTACTTGGCCAGCCCCTCCACGCGGGTGTTCCTGCCGCCGCTGCATGAAGTGCTCCTGGCCTGGGGCAAGCTGTTCGAGGCCGGGACCATCCAGGGCCATATCGCGGCCAGCCTCACAAGGTCTGTTGCCGGTTTCGGTGCTGCGCTGGTGGCGGGTGTCTCCCTGGGCCTGCTCATTGCCTGGTACGGACGGTTGAACTCGGTCCTGAACCCGCTGCTGGAGCTGTTCCGCAACACTGCTGCCCTTGCCTTGCTGCCGGTGTTCACGCTGTTGCTGGGCATCGGCGAGGAATCCAAGATCAGCATCGTTGCCTACGCGGCGTTCTTCCCGGTTCTCCTGAACACCATTGCCGGCGTGAAAACCGTGGATCCGCTGCTCATCAGGGCTGCGCGTTCGCTGGGACTGAACAGCTTCCGGCTCTTCCAGAAGGTCATCCTGCCGTCGGCAGTACCCACGATCTTCACGGGTATCCGCATGGCTGGAACTGCGTCCATCCTGGTGCTCATTGCGGCCGAGATGGTGGGCGCCAAGGCCGGGCTGGGCTACCTGATAGTGAATGCCCAGAGCAGCTTCCTGATCCCGGACATGTACGCGGGCATCCTCACTGTGTCCCTGTTGGGGCTCGGCGTGAACTTCCTGCTGGTTGCCCTTGAGCGGCACTTCTCGCGCTGGCGGACCGCCGTTGGCGCCGCCGCTTCCTAAAACCATCCACCGCGGCATCCGCCGCAACCATCACAACAAGTAAGGAACCAGAATCATGACCGTCATTACCGAAACCAAACTCGAGTTCGCCAAGCTGGGCTCCCGCATCGGAGCCGAAATCCGCGGGCTGGACATCAGCGGCGACCTCAGCGAGGACACTGTGGCGCAGATCAGGGCGGCCCTCAACGAGCACAAGGCCCTCGTATTCCGTGAAGCCAACATCCTCAGCGACGAAGCGCAGGTGAAGTTCGCTTCGCACTTTGGACCGCTGACCAAAGCCCACCCCACGGTTGCCTCGGTGGAGGGCGAAGAGAACGTCCTCCCCGTGGACAGCGAGAACGGCTCGGCCAACAACTGGCACACGGACGTCACGTTCGTTGTGAACCCGCCGCAGGCTTCCACGCTGCGCAGCATCGACCTCCCGGCCTACGGTGGCGAGACCCTGATTGCGTCCTCGGCCGGCGCGTACCAGGACCTGCCGGAGGAGCTGCGCACGTTTGCGGACACCTTGTGGGCCATCCACACCAACGACTACGACTATTCGGTGCCCAAGAACCTCGAGCACACCAACGCCGAAGAGCGCCGCAAGGAGTTCACCCGCCTGAAGTTCGAAACCGCACACCCCGTGGTGCGGGTCCACCCGCTGACCGGCGAGCGCGGTTTGTTCATTGGTGGTTTCGCGCAGCGGCTTCGTATTGTGGGTCTGTCCAACACCGAATCCAAGGACATCATCCGCCTGCTGCAGGCGTACGTGACGCGTCCGGAGAACGTGGTCCGGGTGAACTGGGAGCCGAACCAGGTAGTCCTGTTCGACAACCGCATCACCCAGCACTACGCCCCGGATAACTACGACGGACAGCCGCGCAAGCTCAACCGCGTGACCATCGCCGGCGACGTCCCGGTCAGCATCGATGGCAAGCCGAGCCAGGCAATCCAGGGCGACTCAAGCACGTACTCCGTGGTTGCTCCGGTCACTCCCGTTTCGTAGGCGCACTCATGTGTTGCTGTTGTAACCCAGCTGAGTCGCAGTTAAGGCCGTTTTGAGCTTTCAAAAGGGCCTCAACTGCGACTCAGTTTGGGTTAAGCGGGCTAGGGGATGTTGCTTCCCCGGGCGGCCACCCACAGCCCGTACCATTCGGCCCGGGTCATCGATGCAGCCACGGACGCGGCATCGGCACATGCCTGTATCCGTGCAGGAGTAGTGGTTCCCACCACAGGCGAAATCCGGGCGGGGTGCTTCATCAGCCAACCCAGCAGCACAGACTCCGGCGTGGTGCCCTTCTCCCCCGCCAGGCGTTCAAGCATCTCCGTGGTTGCTTCCTCGGCCGGCGTTGCCGTAGCCGGCGATGCCCCGGTGTACCGGCCTTGGGCCAATGAACCATAGGCCTGAAGTTCAATTCCCTTGGCCATGCAATGTTCCACGGTCCCGTGCGGGAAGCTGTACTCCAGCCCTTCCTGGTGGTTCACAAGAACCGTACTTTCCAGCCAATCCCTGCGCTGCAGGCTCATCTCAAGCTGGTTTGCCACGATGGGCGTTTCCAGCCGGTCCTGCAAGAAGGCGATCTGCGCGCCGGACATGTTGGACACACCCAGCTGCCGCACCTTTCCTTCGGCCATCAACTGCCCGACGGCGTCCGCCACCTCGTGCGGGTCCATCAACGGATCGGGGCGGTGCAGGAGCAGTACGTCCACATAGTCTGTCTGGAGCCGCTTGAGGCTCTCGTTGACCCTCTCCAGAATGGCTTCACGGCTGAGGTCGTAGTGCGTCTCCAGGCCCCGGTCCCCCAACCTGATACCGCATTTGGTTTGCACTTGGATCTTTTCGCGTAAACCCTCCGAGCGGGCCAGGACCTCCCCGAAGACGGCCTCGGATTTTCCACTGCGATAGATATCGGCGTGATCAAAGAGATCAATGCCGATGCCCTGCGACGCTTCAATGACGGCAGCGGCCTGCTCAATCTCCACAGCTCCGTAGCTGGTGCCGTCCCAGGGACCGCCAAGTCCCATACAGCCATAGATGAGGCGTCCCCGCCCCTTCGTTTCAGTCATGCTTCAGTCTTCCTCCGCAGCGCTTACGCGTTGCGGACGATCCAGGCGGTGGTGTCGGCGGGCAGCTTGCCGTCCTCCAGCGGGCCGCTGCTCACGCGGACGGTCCCCTCGGGCAATTCGACGGGTTCGCCGCCGAAGTTCGTCACCGTGTGCCAGCCTCCCGGGCGGCTGAAATGCAGAACGTCCTGGTCGCCGGTCTCCACCCAGTTGAGCTCTTCATCCGTTTGCAGTTCGCTGCGAAGACGCAGGGCCGTACGGTAAAGCTCCAAGGTGGAGCCCTCCACGCCGTCCTGTATGGACACTGCATAGTCAGCGAACCACGTGGGCTGCGGCAGGTGCGCCGAGCCCGTACCGAAGCCGAAGGACGACCCTTCCGCAGTCCAGGGCAGCGGCACGCGGCAACCGTCACGGCCGATCTCCACGCCCGGGTTGCGGAAGAACGAAGGGTCCTGGCGCTCGGAGTCGGGAATTTCCGTCACTTCCCGCAGGCCAAGCTCTTCGCCTTGGTAAAGGTACGCGGAGCCGGGAAGCGCGAGCAGCAGCAGCGTCGCCGCACGGGCACGACGCAAGCCGAGTTCGACGTCGAGCTCTTCTGCCGGTGCGCCGGCCAAAAGCCAGCCTTTGCCGTCCTGTCCCTTGGGCTCGCTGCCGGTGATGTCCTGCGCTGCGTTGGTGCCCTGCGCTACGGAACCGCCCTTGGGCAGGCCGTAGCGGGTGGCGTGGCGGATCACATCGTGGTTGGAGAACACCCAGGTAGAGGACGCTCCCGATTCCTGGGCGGCAACCAGGTTGTCCGTGATGATCTTCTTGAACGAGGCAGCATCGAAGTCCGACTGCAGCAGGTCAAAGTTGAACGCCTGGCCGAGCCCTTCAGGGCTGGCGTAGCGGGCGCGGCGGGACTCATGGACCCAGGCCTCGGCGACGGCGGTGCGGGGCGGGGTGTACTCGTTGAAGAGCTTCCGCCACTCGGCGTAGACCTCATGGACTTCGTCGCGGTCCCAGAACGGGTGGGAGCCGTCAGTGAACCCATCGGTGCCGTGGGCCTTGGCAGCCAGGTCCGCTTTCATCGGCATCGGCTCGGAGAGATCCTTGGCCATGCCGTGTGCGACGTCGATGCGGAAGCCATCCACCCCGCGGTCGGACCAAAAACGCAGGGTCTTCAGGAAGTCCTCGCGGATTTCGGGGTTGTCCCAGTTAAAGTCCGGCTGCTCCTTGGCGAAAATGTGCATGTACCACTGGCCCGGCGTGCCGTCGGGTTCGGTGATGCGCTCCCAGATAGGGCCACCGAAGACGGAGTCCCAGTCCGATGGAGCAAGCTCGCCGTTCTCGCCCCTGCCATCACGGAAGATGTAGCGTTCCCGGGCCGCGGAACCCTTGGGTGATGCCAGTGCTTCCTTGAACCATTCGTGGCGGTCGGAAGAGTGGTTGGGCACGATGTCCGCCACCAGCTTGATGCCTGCAGCGTGCAGGGCGGCTGCCATCTCGTCAAAGTCCTCAAGGGTTCCCAGCTTCGGGTCCACGTTGCGGTAGTCATCGACGTCGTAGCCGCCGTCAGCGAGCGCCGACGGGTAGAACGGGCTGAGCCACACGGCGTCGATCCCCAACTGCTGGAGGTACGGAACCTTGGCGGTGATGCCCTTGATGTCGCCGAGGCCGTCGCCGTTTGCGTCGTGGAAGCTGCGCGGGTAGATCTGGTAGACAGCTGCCTGGCGCCACCAGTTCGGATCGGCCATGCGCTCTGATCGCTGCGTGTCGGTGAGGTTTGCCAGGGGGGTGGAGGACAAGATGATTCCTTTTCGTCTGGATTTGATTTAGATTCTAAATAAAGCTCCTCCAGTATTATCTGGTGCGGGCAGAAAGAGGTCAACAGTCCATGGCAGAAGTTTCAGCAGCCACACCGCAGCTGCTCCGGCGGGTGAACGCTGCCGCGGTCCTGGGTGTCATGCGCGTGTCCGACGTCGTTACCGTCACCGAGCTCATGGACGCCACCGGGCTGACACGCGCCACGGCGTTGGCTGTCTGCGAGGACCTCATGAAGCGTGGGTGGATCCGCGAAATCGTGGCCCCACGCGACCAAGGCATGTACCAGAAAGGCCGGCCCGCCCGGAGGTTCGCCCTTGCCGAGACCGCAGGGTTCGTCCTGGGCGTGGACGTCGGCGCACTGAAGGTCACCGTGGTGGTCGCCGACCTCCGCGGCACCACCGTCAGCCGCGCCAGCGAGCCGTTTCGGGACATGGGAATCTCCGCCGAAGAACGCATCAACACCATCAACCGCACTGCATTGCTGGCGCTGGACTCGGCGGGAGCATCGCCGTCGAGGGTGTTGGCGGCAACTGTAGGCGTCGCCGCGCCCGTGGACCGCACCGGAAAGATCCTCGCGAGCCAGCAGTTCTGGCGCCAGTTCGACGTCGGACTCCGCACAGCCCTCCACAACCTCCACGGCTGGGCGGTACTACTCGAAAATGACGCGAACCTGGCGGCGCTCGGTGAGCGTTGGCGGGGTTCGGCCGTCGGGGTGGACGACCTGGTGGTGCTGCTGGCCGGCGAGCGGCTCGGTGCCGGACTGGTGGAAAACGGGCGCCTCCTCCACGGCCGCCATGGTGCCGCAGGAGAAATGGCGTACCTGAACCTGGTGGAGGGCGTGGGCGACACCCACGGAGTGGCCGCGCTGGTCCGACTGTGGGCCGAAGAGCAGTTAAGCCTCGGCGTGGAATCATCATTGAACGAGGCCGCAACGACCCAGGCGGTGAGCGCCGAACAGGTGTTCGAGGCAGCTGCAGCGGGAGACGTCGTCGCGGTTGAAATGTTGGAACGACTGGCCGAACGGCTCGCGCGCATCGTGGCAACGGTAGCCACCATCTACAACCCGGAACTCGTGGTTATTGGCGGGGCCGTGGCACATTCAGTGGCAGGAATGATCGATGCGATCGCAGAGAAGATTCCGGCGCACACGGCCACTCCCCCGCAGCTCACAGCATCACCCTTGGGTGATGCTGCGGTGACCATCGGCGCCGTGCGGTGCGCCTTGGACTACGTGGAGGCGCACTCGCTGGACCTTGAGCTGGTGCCCGCCACCGGCTAGCCCGGCGGCCCTTCCTTGTCCGGGCTGGACCTCGTCCCGGGTGGATCTAGTCCGGCACCGACATGGTGCGCAGGTCCAGTTGCCGCAGGACGCGGTCAGCGACTTCCGGATCTGTGCCTGGCTCATTGCGAGCTGCCACCACTTCCTGGCGGGCCGCATCGAGGGCGATCGTCTGGACGGCAATGGACAGTTCCCGCCCGCGTTTACGCTTCTCGGCGGTGGTTTCGTTCTGAAGGGTGCCATCCAACAGCTCCGCATGCAGGCGGCGCATCTTCTCTTTGACCATCGCCACCTTCTCGGAGGGAAGTTCCTTCATGAGGTCGTGGTCCTTCAACGCGGCCACGGCAGCCGACTGCGCGCGCTTTGCCAGGACGCGGGCGGCGTCCTGTTCATGGGTGCCGTCCTCCGTTGCATTGAGGACGCGCATCAGCCACGGCAGCGTGAGCCCGGGCAGGACCAAAGTGGCCAGCAGGACAGCACAGGCAATGACCAGGATCTCGTGCCGCGCGGGGAAATCACTGCCGTCGGGCAAGGTCAGCGGGAGTGCCAAGGCAAGCGCCAAGGTGGCCAGCCCGCGCATGCCGCACCACGTCAGGATCAGCACTTCCTTGGGGGACGTAGGTTGCAGGAGGTTCCTCCGCCGCCGGGCGGTCAACGCCAACAGGCCCAGCCAGAGATAGCGCACCACGAACACCAGGATGCAGATCACCACGGCCATGCCGATCATTCCGAAGATGGCCGTACCTTCATCCCGGATAACGTGGCGGATTTCCAGTCCTACCAAGCCAAAGGCGAGTCCCGTGGCAAGCAGTTCCACCACGTCCCAGAACGCCGTCCTGGTGACCCGTTCCGCGGCATCCTGCGGGCGGGCATGGCGTTGCAGTTCCAAGGCCGTCACCACCACGGCCACCACACCCGAAGCGTGCAACTCCTCCGCGAGGATGTAGGCGGCGAAGGGAACCACCAGGGTGACTGCGCTGCGCGCAACCATGGAGGTCACGAGCTTTGTGATGACCTTGGTCAGCCAACCCATCGCAATGCCGATCAGCACAGCCAACGTTGCACCAACGACGAACTGGAGGATGATGTCCGGGCCCACCTCACGGCCGGAGACCGTTGCGGCCACGGCGGCCTGGAAGATCACAATTGCCGCGGCGTCGTTGAACAGTCCTTCACTCTGCAGGACGGTGATGAGCCGGCGGGACATGTGGACACGTCCAGCCACCGATTCGACGGCCACCGGGTCCGGCGGGGCCACCATGGCGCCCAAGGCGATGGCGGCAGGAATCCCGATCCCGGGAATCATGAGCCAGGCAGCACCGGCCACCACGGCAGTGGACACCACCACCAAGGCAACTGCCATCAGGAGCAGTGTTCGCCACCGCACACGGAAAACAGCCCAGGAACTCTTCTGGGCAGTAGCGAAGAGCAGCGGCGGCAGGAAGATCGGAAGGATCAGTTCCGGCGAGATCTCGAATTCGGGGAAGCCGGGAATGAAGGTCAAGGCAACAGCCAGCAGGAGCATCAACACCGGATAGGGAAGCCGAAGCCGGTCCCCCAAACCCACGGCCACCACTGTTGCAAGCAGTAGCCCGATAATGAGCGCCAGCTGATCCATGTTCCTGCTTCCCCAGATGTTAGACGGCTCTTTCGCAGACCAAACCGCAAAATTTCCTAACCAACAATATCCCGGGGCCGCGATCTCCCCGGGCGGGGTGAACTGGCGCCCTACCGGCGCTTACCCGGCGGTGAGGGCGTCCACCACGTCCTCGGTTCCATCCTTGAACGTGATGGTGCGGTGGATGGTCTCCGGCAATTCCAGGACGGCCGCAGTGACCAATGCGACGTTGGCCCGGGAGGTGCGGGTACCGTCTCCGGGGTTGGCTGGATCCGTTTCGATCTGTCCGGTTGCGGGTTCGTCCGTGAGGGCCCCTGGCCCCAGGACGGTCCAGTCCAGGCCCTTGCCCCGCAGGTAGTCATCGGCCGCGGCTTTGGCCTCCGCGTAGGCGAAAAAGGGGTTGTCCTCCGGTACACCATGGTCCGCTGCGGCGCCGAGATAGGACACCATGACGTATCGCTTGACCCCAGCTGCTTCTGCGGCGTCCATGGAACGGATGGCTGCATCCCGGTCCACGGCATACGTCCTTGCAAGATCGCCTCCGCCGGCGCCAGCCGACCAGACCACGGCGTCGTGGCCCGTCAGCGCCTGGGCGAGTTCCGCCGTCGTCGAATTCTCAACGTCAAGAACCTCAGGAACTGCGCCGGTTGCCGTGACATCTGTCACATGATCGGGATTTCGAACGAAAGACGTGACGTCGTGACCTTCGTCACTGAGAATGCGGGACAGATGCAGGGCCACTTTGCCGTGGCCGCCAATGATTGCGATTCGGCTCATGGACCCATTCTGTCCCACGAACCAGTCCCATGAAACGAAAAAAGACCCCGCAGGCGATTCTGCGGGGTCTTGCTCTGTAGCGGTGGGGAGGCTCGATCTCCCGACCTCACGATTATGAGTCGTGCGCTCTAACCAACTGAGCTACACCGCCACGAATGAGAAAAACCTGTGCCAAGCCGGTCAAAACCGCCTTGACACAGGCCCTCATTCAGAGCCCCCCACCGGAATCGATCCGGTGACCTCGTTCTTACCAAGAACGCGCTCTACCACTGAGCTAGGGGGGCAACGAGTAAATACTCTACCGGACGTTTTCAGAAGCTACAAATCGGCGGAAAAACGCGGAAAAACGGCGCCGACACAATTTGCGAAGACGCCGTTTTCCTGATCTAGATGCGGCCGAAATCAGGGTAGGCGGAGCACTTGTCCGGGGTAGATCAGGTCCGGGTTGGGCACGGTATCGGCGTTGGTGGCGATCAAGGCTCCGAGGTCCACAGCGAACTGCGCGGCGATCCCGCCCATGGTGTCCCCAGGCTCCACCACCACCTCCGTGACCCTCGGCGCTGCCTGTGCCGGCTCCGCAGCTGCGGGAGGGGCCTCAGAGGCGGCTGCCGGGGCAGCAAGGGGCTCTTGGACCCCGGCCGCGTCCGGCGCCGCCTGCTGGGCTTCCTGCGCCACGGCGACGTCCGCCGCCTCCTGCCGGGCAGCAGCCTGAGCCGCCGCGGCCTCAGCGGCAGACGTATCCGAAGCGGAAACCTCGACGGCGGAAGCGTCCTCCACGGCCTGGGCTGCGGCAGTCTGGTCTACTGCAGCCTGCCCTTGGTCACCGGGCGGTGTATCGCCATGTCCCTTGTCGCCGTGATCCTTTTCACCGAATCCAAGGTTCTTCTTCAAGTTGTCGAGCAAACCCATGGAGCACCCTCCTACGTTCTGCTTGCGGCCACTTAGCCGGCACCTTGATGGTACGGCCGGACGCAGCCCCACGTAACCCCGTTAAACGCCGCAAGGGGCCGGCTGGAAAGCCGGCCCCTTGCGGGAATTACTTAGTGTTTACCACTTGCCCTTGCGGTTGAAATCGCGGTGTCCGCCTTCGCCGCCGCTGCGGGGCTTGCGGGCGCCGTCGCCGTGTCCACCGAAGCGGGAGCCACTGGCCTGGCCGCGGTCACGATCGCCGAAGCTGCCTGCGGTGCGCTCGGAACGGTCGCTGTAGGAGCGGCCGCCACGGTCTGCAGAGGAACGCTCGCCTTCAGGCTTGCGGAACTCCTTCTTGAAGCCACCGGTGCCCTTGAAGTTTCCACCGCCACGGTTTTCGCGGTCGCCGTAGCCGCCACGTCCGCCACCGGAGTAGCTGCCACGGTCGCCGCTGGGCTTGCGTCCGTTGTCCAGCTCAAGGTGGATCAGCTCGCCACCGATGCGGGTGCGGGACAGTGCCCGCAACTGCTCGGGGCTCAGATCTGCCGGAAGCTCCACCAGGGAGTGGTCCGAGCGGATGTCGATGCCACCGATCTGTGCGGATGAAATGCCACCTTCGTTGGCAATGGCGCCAACGATGGAGCCCGGCATGACGCGCTGACGGCGTCCGACGGCGATCCGGTAGGTAGCGTTGCCCTCGGTGAGTGCACGGGTCGGGCCACGGGAACCGAAGCCGTCCTTGGAGCGCTCACGCTTCTGGTACTCAGGAGCTGCAGGCAGTTCCTTGACCAGCAAAGGCTGTCCGCCCTGTGCCATGACGGCCAGAGCTGCAGCGATCTCCGAAGCCGGAACGTTGTGCTCTTCCTCGTAGGAGGAGATGAGGTCGCGGAACGCCGCAACATCCTCGGACGCGAGGGTCTCGGTGATGCGCTCGGCAAACTTGCCCAGGCGCAGCGTGTTGACGGTCTCTGCGGTCGGGAGGTGCATCTGCTCCACCGGCTGGCGCGTGGCCTTTTCGATGGAACGCAGCAAGTACTTCTCACGCGGCGTCATGAACAGGATCGCGTCACCGCTGCGGCCTGCACGGCCGGTACGGCCAATGCGGTGCACGTAGGACTCGGTGTCGTGGGGAATGTCGTAGTTGATGACGTGGCTGATGCGCTCAACGTCAAGACCACGAGCAGCGACGTCGGTGGCCACGAGGATGTCGATGCGGCCTTCCTTGAGTGCGTCGACAGTGCGTTCGCGCTGCTGCTGCGGGATGTCGCCGTTGATGGCGGCAGCCTGGAAGCCGCGGGACTTCAGCTTGTCGGCGAGGTCCTCGGTAGCCATCTTGGTCCGCACGAAGGCGATAACGCCGTCGAACTCTTCAACCTCGAGGATGCGGGTCAGGGCGTCGAGCTTGTGCGGGCCCATGACCTGGAGGTACCGCTGCTTGGTGTTGGCACCGGTGGTGGTCTTGGACTTCACCGAGATTTCAGCAGGGTTGTTCAGGTACTGCTTGGACATGCGGCGGATCTGGCCCGGCATGGTGGCCGAGAACAGCGCAACCTGCCGGGTTTCCGGCGTCTGCTGGAAGATCTGCTCAACGTCATCGGCAAAGCCCATGCGCAGCATTTCGTCAGCTTCGTCCAGTACCAGGTACTGGAGCTCGGAGAGGTCCAGTGAACCCTTGGCGATGTGGTCGATCACACGGCCGGGGGTACCCACAACAACCTGTGCACCACGGCGAAGGCCGGCGAGCTGCGGGCCGTAGGCCGAGCCGCCGTACACCGGGAGGACAGTGAAGTCATCGATGTGCTTGGCGTAGGAGGTGAACGCCTCGGCGACCTGGAGGGCCAGTTCACGCGTCGGAGCCAGGACCAGTGCCTGGGTCTTGCGGGACGGGCCGTTGAGGTCGTGCAGTTCAGCCAGGCGGGACAGGGCCGGAACAGCGAATGCTGCGGTCTTGCCGGTACCGGTCTGTGCCAGGCCGACGACGTCGCGGCCTTCAAGGAGCAGCGGAATGGTGGCTGCCTGGATGGGAGACGGCTTTTCGTAGCCGACATCCTGCAGGGCGGCCAGAACGCGGCCGTCGATGCCAAGATCGACGAAGCGCACGCCTTCTTCTTCCTCTTCTTCTGCCTTGGGGGCAGGAGCTTCGGTGAAGGCGGGGGCTGCAGTCTCAGCTGCAGCAGTCTCGACGGGGGCAGCGGCAGCAGCCGGTGCTTCTGCTTCGGCGGGTGCGCTGGTCTCTGCTGATGCAAACGGGGCTGATGCAATCGGGGCCGATGCAATCGGGGCTGCTTCAGCAGACTCGGCGGTCTGTGCGTCGAAGTTTTCGTTGAGATTTTCGGTCATAGGGGGAAATTCCTCATCCATAGGGCAGTCGGCGCGGCCCGGTTGGGCTGGCCGCAGTACTCGTCGCGAAGAGACAGGGAAAAAGGTGCCCTGCTTTCGCAAGAAGTCCGGCGCTATCGCAATCCCATGGCAGGACTTCCCGCTGCATCTCTTGGCTGCTATCCCAGCAGTCTGTACAGCGTTTTCTTTAGCCGGCTCTCCCTATGAAAATGCCCGCACACATTTGCGGGCCCCAACACTTACCAGTCCTGCCTCAAGAATTGGGCAGGATAAAGGGATTTCCGGAGTGGGGGATATTTCAAGTGTAAGCTACGGGGCACCCTCACCGCGACTTCAGGCCCCATCGCGGGCGGGTGAGCTTGTTCACACCTGTCCACGGGCGCGGTTTCAGGCGTCCTGGAACCCGTGCCGCCGCAGCACTTTCTCGAAGACCGGGCGGTAGTCCTCTTGCAATCGGATCTCTCCATCGGCCTCGGCATCCAACAGGACCTGGACCAGCTCCAGCGTCGGCTCACTGAACCACTGGCCCACGGTAACGCCGTGTTTGGGGACGAACGTGCGGTGGATGTGGTCCCCTGCGGAGATGGAGCCTGTCTTGATCACCCTCAGGTAGGTGCCAACGCGTCCAGCCTGCGTGAACCGCTTCACCCACTGCGGCTCCCCCAGCACCCGTTGGAACGTCGCGCACGGAGTCCGCGGAGACGTCACCTCAAGTTCCACGTCCAAGCCGATCTTCCAGCGCTCCCCGATGACCGCCCCCGTTGCGTCGATCCCGGCCACGCGCAGGTTCTCGCCGAAGATTCCTGCCGGCAGGTCCCGCTGCAGCTCCTCGGACCAGAAGTCGGCATCCGTCTGCGAGTACGCGTACAGCGCCTGGTCTTCTCCCCCGTGATGGAGGCGGCTCGCCTGCACATCGCCGTGGATCCCGAGTTTGTGAACCTTGACAGGGCCCTCGACGGGACGTTTGTCGATCGCTGTGACCCCCACGCTTCCTTCGGGGTCGGGCAGCAACCCGTGGACACGGCAGACGGCAATGAGGGATGCGGTGTTCATGGACAACAGTCTACGGAAGCCACACCCCCAAACGCTCTCTCACCAAACCGCCCCTTCAGCCGAACGCTCTCTCAGTTGCTCTCTGACGGTCGGTGCCACGAGTGGAGGTGCACAGGTGCCCGGTGGCTTGCGGTGCACGCTATCGGCGTCCCGCCACGACCCACTTTGAGCGGGAACACCCCGCGACGCGCCGTCATACGGGCATGGGCTTGGCTTTCTCGATCGAAAGTTGGTGGCGGCGGTACGGCACTGGGGACTTAGCCACGACGGCGGCTGGAGCCCTACGGATCGAACCTGTAGCCCATCCCCGCCTCGGTGTGCAGGTGCCGGGGCTCGGCCGGATCGCGCTCCAGCTTCCGCCGCAGTTGGGCGATGTAGACCCGCAGGTACTGTGTCTCCTTCGCATAGGCCTGCCCCCAGACCTGCGTCAGGATCTGCTGCTGGCTCACGAGCTTCCCTTTGTTCCGCACCAGCAGTTCCAGGATGTTCCACTCAGTGGGCGTCAACCGGACTTCCGATCCGTCTTTAACGATCTTCTTGCCCGCCAGGTCCACCATGAAGTCAGCCGTAGCCAAGGTAGGTTCCTCGTGGTCAGTGACGACCCGCCGCGAGGCGACCCGAAGCCGGGCAAGCAGCTCATCCAAACCGAACGGCTTGGTCACGTAATCGTCCGCACCGGCGTCGAGCGCTTCCACCTTGTCCTCCGACGCGTGCCTGGCGGACAGCACGATGATGGGCATGCTGGACCAGCCGCGGATGCGGCGGATGATCTCCACACCGTCCATGTCAGGCAGCCCAAGGTCCAGGACCACAATGTTCACCGGTTGCTTGGCGGCCGCATTCAAGGCGTCGGCTCCGTTGCCTACCGTGAGGGCCTGGTATCCGTGCGCCTGAAGGGTGACCTGCATGGCCCGGGCAATCCGGGCTTCGTCCTCCACGATCAGCACCAGCGTCATTGCAGATCACCTCCGTGACCGGTCCACAACGGAAGGGTGACCACCATGGTCAAGCCACCGCCCGGCGTCGGCTCAGCCGCCAGCCTGCCGCCCATGGCCTCACTGAACCCCTTGGCCACGGCGAGCCCCAACCCGATCCCGCCGCCGGCGCTTGACGTGGGAGAGTCACCGAAACGTTGGAACGGCTGGAACATGTCCAGGACCTCCTCATGCGCCATTCCCCTGCCATGGTCCACGATGCGCAGCTCGCTGGCGGGCCGATCGCCCAGAGTGATTCCGGCACCCGCACGCGCCGTCAGGACCACATCCGAGTCCGGGGCGTACTTCGCCGCGTTCTCCACGATATTTGCCACAACCCGCTCCAACATGCCGGCATCGGCCTGCACCAGGGGCAGGTTGGGCGGCAGTTCGTTGCGCAGCTTGTCACGGGAAACTCCCCGGAGGGCGTCTGGCAACACGTCAGCCCACGCAATGCCCGCCAGCAAAGGATTAACAGCATCCGCGGTGAGCCGGGACATGTCCAAAAGGTTATCCACCAGGTGGTCCAGCCTGTCGGCGTAGTCCTCAATGGTCTCCAGCAATTCGCTCTCCACCTCCGGAGGGAAACTCACCTCCTCCTGACGCAGGCTGCTGACGGCCAGCTTGATGCCCGCCAACGGCGTCCGGAGATCATGCGATACGGCACGCAGGATGGATGTCCTCATCTTGTTGCCCTCGGACAACCGCAAGTTGTCCCGCCGGCTCTTCACCAACTGCTGCCGTTCCCGCACCGCCACCACGAACGCCCCGAACGCCGCCAACAACCGCTGGTGCTGCGGGGACAGCGGCCCGCCACGCAACAACAGCGTGTAATGGGGATCGACGACGGCGGCATGGTCCGCGGCCGCGTGCGTCACCGGCGGATTGGGGCCGGCGCTCGCCAGGACCTGCCACTCGGATGCCGCCAGATAGCCGGGATTTGTCGCCGGCGCCGGGGAGCCCAACAGGGTCACCGCGTCCATGCCCAAGTTGCCGCGGACCTTCTCAAGGAATGACTCCAGGCTGCCGTCCGAGCTCAGGATCCGCAGGGCCAGCTCGCTGAGCGCCGTAGCCTCCGCTCCGGACCGCGCCGCCTCCTGCGCACGCCGGCTTGCCAGACCAACTGCGAGCGCCACACCGCAAGCCACCGCAAGGAAAACCACCAGCGTGAACAAGGTGGTGGGGTCGGCGATGGACAACGAACCCACTGGATCCGCGGAGAAGTAGTTCAGGAGGAAGCTGCCCAACACGGCGGCCACCACCGCAGGCCACAGTCCGCCGATCGCCGCTACAGCCACCGCCACCGCCAGTTGGAGCAGCATGATCATGGCGAAGTTGCGGAAGCCAAGGACCGTGGCCAGAATTTCGACGACGGGCGGCAACAAAAGCGCCAGGACCAGTCCCGTCACCACCCGGCTCCGGCCAATCCCGCGGACCGGCGGAAGCCGCAACAGCCCGCCGTCGTCGCCGTTGCCATGTGCCAAAGGTGCCGCCATGGCTTCATCCTTCCATGGTTGGCACCATGGGCAGTTCTCCCCACACGGTCCTGTCACCAGTGCCGGGGCGGCGCTCAAGGACTAGGCTTGCTCTCAGCATTCTGCTCCGGCGTGGCGCCGGACACTCCACACGGTCTATCCAGGGGGATACGCATGGGACCGAAAGACAGCCCCGACGCGGCCGGCAACAACGGCAGCGGCACGGGCAACAATGAGCACTTGAACGCGGGCAAAAACCCGCCCAAACCCCCGCCTTGGCAGGTCCCACAGCCTGAACTCCACCCCGAGCTGAGCAACGCCGGCACAGGGGGAATCGGTAACGGCGCGGAAGATCGGGGCAAGGGCGCAACCGGCGGTCCGCTGCCCATTATCGATCCCTTCGCCAAGGAGCGCGAACGCGACTCGGCGCAGGCGGCACGTAAGAAGAAGCGCTCGCAGCGACGCACCGTCGTCGTGGGTCTCGGCGTCACCGCCCTGCTGGCCGGAACCATTACCGCGATCGTGGCCAGCAACGAACAAGAGGCTGACTACGCGCAGGTGTGCTTCAACGACGAAACCGGCGAGCGCGTGGACGACACGCAGTGCGATAACAGCAGTTCGGCCGGCCGCAGCTCGGCCATCTACGCCTGGTACTTCTACTCGCGGGGCGCCAGTGTGCCTGCCGTGGGGCAGAACCGAAGCGCCTACCCGGCTTACACTGCCACCGTTCCGGCAGGGGCCAAGGCCGCTACCGGCTACAGCACCAAGGGCGGCACTGTGAGCCGCGGCGGATTTGGCAGCAGCTCAAAAAGCGGCGGAAGCTCGGGAGGCTAGGCGTGCGTCGACTGCGCTCCGCGCCCAGGCCGGACTGGAAACAAAAGATCGAAGAACAGGGCCTGGTATTCTCCACCACCACCATGCCAGATGGCCGCAAAATCGAATACTGGAACGAATCGGCCTACTACGAATTTACGGTTGATGAGGTGGAAACCCTCGAGAAGACCGCCGAGGACATGCACATCATGTGCTTGGAGGCTGCCAAGTACTTGGCCACGGGGGCCATGGGCGATATCGGCATCGGGCAGCAGGCGCTGCAACTTGCCGGCGAGTCACTCCTGGCTGCGGACATGGATATCTACGGCCGCTTCGACTTCATCTATGACGGCAAGGGCGGGCCGGCCAAGATGCTCGAATACAACGCCGACACTCCCACCGGGCTGATCGAAGCCTCGGTGGCGCAGTGGTTCTGGTTGCAGGACGTTTTCCCGGAAAAGGACCAGTGGAACGGCATCCATGAAGCGCTGATCCGGCAGTGGAAGAAACTGCAGTTCCGCACCGGCATGAGCACCCTGCACGTGGCCCATTCCGAGGCGGAGGAATCCGGCGAGGACTGGATGACGGCCGCCTACATGCGCGACGTTGCAAGCCAGGGCGGCTGGACCACCATCGGCATCAATATGTCCGACATTGGCTGGGATCCGAACCTGAACAGGTTCGTGGACATGGACAACTTCATGATCAGCACCATGTTCAAGCTGTACCCGTGGGAACTCATGATGAAGGAGCCGTTTGGCCAACGCCTCCTGCAGCGCGCCCACAATCCCCGTTGGGTTGAGCCGGCTTGGAAGATGCTGCTCTCCAACAAAGCCCTGCTGGCTGCGCTGTGGCACCTCTACCCCGGCCACGAGAACCTGCTCCCCGCCTACCTTGGCGATCCCGGCCCCCTCAAGGAATGGGTGGCCAAGCCGCTGCACGGACGCGAAGGCGACAACATCCGTATCCACGCCCCCGGCATCGAAATGCAGCAACCCGGCGGATATGGCCGGGAGGGCTGGTGCTTCCAGCAATACCACTCCCTCCCCGACTTCGACGGAAACCATCCTGTCCTGGGCCTTTGGGTGGTGGACGGGGAGTCCGTGGGCTGCGGCATCCGCGAATCGGACGGCCCCATCACGGACTACTTCTGCCGCTTTGTCCCCAACACCATCGACGCCCCGGCGCCTGTCGCGCCCCCTGCTACTTCCTACGGAGCCGCACTATGAGCACTGAAACCTCGACGCCGGGTGGCGGCTCAACGGGCGGCGACCGTGCCGCCGTCGTACCTTCCAAGGGCCTCCACGCCGGGATCCTGGACCTGGGCGACTCCGTCATGCTGGGCCTGGCATCCACCGCACCGGTGTACTCGCTGGCGGCCACGCTGGGACTCATTGTTGCCGTGAACGGCAACTACACTCCCCTGATCCTGATCCTGGGCTTCATCCCCGTGCTGTTCATCGCGTATGCGTTCCGCGAGCTCAACAGCGCCATGCCGGACTGTGGCACCACCTTTGTGTGGGCGCGGAAAGCGTTCGGGCCGTGGGCCGGTTGGCTCGGCGGTTGGGGCGTGGCGCTGGCCGGCATCGTGGTCCTGGCCAACCTGGCCCAAGTGGCCGGCAAGTATCTTTGGCTGCTGGTCGGCGACGGTTCCCTGGCCGATAACAAGTGGCTGGTGACGGCCACGGGTGTGCTGTTCATCGTGTTCATGACGTACGTGAACAACCGCGGCATCAGGCTGGGCGAACACGTTCAGCGCACCCTGACTTACATCCAGTACATCTCCCTAGGCATCTTTGCCGTGGCGATGATCTTCAGGATCGCCGGCGGAGCGCCCGAGGGCCAGGCTTTCGACTTTGAGTGGTTCAACCCCGCCGGCGCCTTCGCTGACCCCAGCGCCGTTGTCCATGGCGTGCTGCTGGCACTGTTCATCTACTGGGGCTGGGACACGTGCCTGGCGCTCAACGAGGAAACCGAGAACCCGGCCAAGACCCCCGGACGCGGTGCAGTGATCTCGGCCTCTGTCCTGGTGGCCATCTATGTTTCCGTCGCGCTGCTGGTGATGATGTACGCCACCATCGGAACCGACGGCATCGGCTTGGGCAATGAGGCCAACCAGGATGACGTGTTCCTGGCCATGAAAGACGTTGTGCTGGGACCTTGGGGCTGGCTGATCATTGTGGCCGTCCTGGCATCCGTCTTGTCTTCCACCCAAACCACCATCCTGCCCACTGCCCGCGGAACGTTGTCCATGGGTGTTCACGGCGCACTGCCACCGCGTTTTGCCAAGGTTCACGAACGCTTCCAGACGCCCGGCTTCTCCACCCAGGTCATGGGTGCAGTGGCAGTGGTGTACTACGTGGCCATGAGCTTCCTCAGCGAAAACCTGTTGGCCGATTCCATCAGCGCGATCAGCCTGTTCATTGCGTTCTACTATGCCCTGACCGGTTTCTCCTGCGTCTGGTTCTTCCGCTCAACACTGCGCGAATCCGCCCGCAATCTCTGGTTCCGGGGAATCCTGCCGTTCCTCGGCGCCGTGTCCTTGACGGTGGCCTTCTTCATCTCAGCTGTCCAAATGTGGGACCCGGCCTACGGGGATACGCAGATCTTCGGCATCGGCGGGGCGTTCGTCAGCGGCGTGCTGCTGCTGGCACTGGGCGTGGTGCTGGCCATCGTGTGCCGTTTCGCACCATCCACCCGCGGCTACTTCACCGGTGAGCGAGTGGAGGCAGGGCTGGTTCGCGGCCAGTAGCGCGGCTTCCTAGCGCTTCCACTGACGCAGACGGGAAGGGACGTCGTCAGCTTGGATGGCATCGCGTCGGAGGGCCACCAACCAGCACACCAGGATCGCCACGGCGCAGAACACGCCTGCGCTGGAGGCCATGATCCACAGCCCCGGAGTCTGGACGTTCAGGTCCGCGGCACCCAGCGTGGTGCCGATGGTCTTGGGCGAATAGAAGAACACGACCGTGGACACGGCCAGGACAGCACCCATGGCAATTCGCTGGGCCTTGTACCGGCCCGGGGTTTCCTTGATGGTCCAAGCGAACGCCGGAAGGACCACGGCCATCCACACCCAGTGATGCGACCACGAAACCGGGCTGATGAGCAGCATGGTGAGGGCCGTCGTCGAGATCGCTATGACGCGGGCACCCTGGGCGCTGGCCGCCCGGATCAGGAAGGCAGCCAAGAGCACGGTGGCCGCGCTGAGCACAATCCACGGCAGCGTGACGGAATCCTGGGGAACACCGAAGTGCAGCAGGGCGCCCTTGAGGGAAAGGTTGTCTACGTAGCCGGCGCCGCCGATCCTGGACGTGTCCGGGAGGATCTCCAACCAGAACTGCAGGGATTCGGCGGGACGCAGCAACCAGCCAAGCAGCACGGTGCCGGCGAAGCCAATCGACATGATCAACAGCCCGCGCCAATCCTTGCGCATGAGGAAGTAGAGGCCAAACACCAGCGGCGTCAGTTTGATCCCGGCAGCAACGCCCACCAGGAAGCCGCTGCCCCGGAAGCCACGGCGCTTGGATAATCCGCCCAGCAGGTCAACGACCATCAACCCCATGAGCAGGATGTTGATCTGCCCGAACGCCAGCGTTTCGCGCCAAGGACCCAGGAACAGGACCGCGAGGAACAGTGCAGCCGCGATCCAACAGCTAGTGGCGGAGGACAGTGCGCTGCGCCAGTTGGACTTTGATCGCCAATACCTCACGATCGTCACCGCAACCCAAGCGGCAAGGACCACCCCGGCAAGGTTGAAGGCCATGAGCGCTACGGGCTGCGGCAGCCGGGCCAGGAGCCCGAAGACAAGGGCAGCGAACGGCGGATAGGTGAAAGGAAGTTGAGGTCCGCCGGCAGAGGCAACGCTGGGTCCGTAGAGGTCCGAGGGAGCCGTGCCCGCCTGGTTCAGGATGCTCCCGCCAAACCAGTACACACTGAAGTCCAGGCCCTGCTTGCCCCAGTCCGCGAGCATGATCCACACCGGAACAACCAGCACTGCCAGCGGCAGCCAGCGTAGCGCTGAAGCAGCTCGCGTAGCGGCCTTCCGCGGTGCTGCTGCATCCGCCTTGGCCCGTAAATCGACGTCAGGCAGTGCCATTCCGTATCCCCCAAATTCGCTTTCATGCTGCGGGGGAAGTGTGCGACCCCCTCCCCCATACTACTGAAGGGGCCCGCATGGCCACTGGTGCGCAGGGTCCCGGCAACCGGGTCAGTAGACCTAGGATGCTGGAATGAGCGATTCAACGACGAACACCTCCGACGTCCTTGCCCTCGATTCCCTGCTGTCCCCGGACGAGCTGGCCCTCCGCGAAAAGGTCCGCGACTACACTGCCCAGCGGATCCGCCCGAACATCGCCCGCTGGTACGAGGACGCCGTTTTCCCACGCGAGATTGCGCCGGAACTGGGTGAGCTCGGTGTGTTGGGAATGCACCTTGAGGGTTATGGCTGTCCCGGCCGCACCGCCGTCGAATATGGTCTGGCGGCCATGGAACTGGAAGCCGGCGATTCCGGTATCCGGACCTTCGTCTCGGTGCAGGGTTCGCTCGCCATGACGGCCATTCATAAGTGGGGTTCGGAGGCACAAAAGGAGCAATGGCTGCCGCGGATGGCGGCCGGCGAACTGATCGGCTGCTTTGCCTTGACCGAGCCGACGGCGGGTTCGGACCCGTCGTCCATGACCACCTTCGCCAGGGAAACCAGCGACGGCTGGACCCTGGAAGGCGCCAAACGCTGGATCGGCCTGGCCTCGATCGCCGACGTCATGGTGGTCTGGGCCAACACTGATGAGGGTATCCGCGGGTTCCTCGTCCCGGCGGGAACATCCGGGGTGACCGCGACGCCCATCGAGCCGAAGCTCTCCATGCGCGCCTCAGTTCAGTGTGATGTGACGTTCGACGCCGTGAGGCTGGGTCCGGAGGCAATCCTCCCGGGTGCCATGGGACTTCGTGGCCCGTTCTCCTGCCTCAATGAAGCCCGTTACGGCATCGCGTGGGGTGCCATGGGTGCTGCGCGTGACTCGTACGAAGCCGCCCTCGACTATGCGGGCGCACGCCTCCAGTTCGGCCGCCCGCTGGCTGGTTACCAGCTGACCCAGGAAAAACTGGTGAACATGTTGGTGGAAATCCAGAAGGGCACCATGCTGGCCCTCCATCTGGGCCGTTTGAAGGACGCCGGCCACCTCCAGCCCCAACAGATTTCCCTGGGGAAGCTGAACAACGTTCGCGAAGCCATCAAGATCGCCAGGGAAGCCCGCACCATCCTGGGCGGCAATGGCGTCACACTGGACTACTCACCCCTGCGCCATGCCAATAACCTCGAATCCGTGCGGACGTACGAGGGCACGGACGAGGTCCACACACTGATCCTGGGCCAGCACATCACGGGCATCGGGGCGTTCCGCGGCTAGCTCACCCAAGGGCTAGCCAACCCAAGTAGGTTGGGTCAGGAGTTGGGTTGGGTCAGGCTTCGGGCAGGACTACCAGTTTGAAGTAGCCGCGAAGCCGCTCGGCAACATCCACGTCGTCGGGGGCCAGCAGCCATTGCGTCTGAAGCCCGTCCCACAGGGCAACGAGGGACATCGCTGCTTCGTCCGGATCCACGCCCGGGCGGAGCCTGCCAACAGCTGCCAACTCCGCGAACCGCCGCCCGTAGCTGGCGCGCAGGCGCTCGAACCGGTCAGTGAAGTAGGCGCGGCCGGGGTGCCCGTCGGTGACTGACTCTGCACACAAGACGGTGTACAGCTCGATCACTCCGGGAATGTCCTCGTTGAAGACGGCCGTCCGGATCACCGAGTCAACCAGGCCCTCTTCCATGTCGTCAGGAAAGGAGCCACTGGTGATTTCGTCGCGGCGTCTCAGCACGGCCATGAGGAGATCGCTCTTTGACGGGAAGTAGTGGAGCAGGCTGGTCTGGCTCATTCCCACACGATCCGCCACTTCCTGCAGCGACCCCCCACGGTAGCCGCGGGCGGCAAACACCGCGTGGGCAGCGTCGAGGATGGACTGCCGCCGTTCTCCGGATTTCGCGTACGGGCCCCGCCGCGCTGCGCGGCCCACGTCCTTTGTGGTCATGGCAAGTCAGTGTACATGCGTCGTTCAGCTCATTTCCAAAATTCGAGTACTTACTCGAATTTTCTGTTACCGTGGTCACACCCCGGCGCCGTGGACCCACGTTCCCCAGCGTCGGGGCTCGTCAACCTGACACATAGAGGTGAAGGCACATGACCCGATTCACGCGAAGACAACTCCTGGGCGCAGGCCTCGGCACAGCGGCCATGGGCCTGCTGACCGGCTGCGCAACTCCCGGAACACAGTCCGTCAATGCTGCGCCCACCATTCCTGCTGCTGGTGGGCCAGTGAAGCTCACGTACTGGGCGTGGCTCAAGGATTTCCAGAACGTGGCCGACATTTGGAATGCCGCCAACCCAAACATCCAAGTGGAGGCCGTCTGGATTCCTGGCGGCAATGCCGGCGGATACCAGAAGCTCTACTCGGCCCTCGCAGCCGGTGGCGGACCGGACCTTGCCCAAGTGGAACTGCGGTCCATCCCTGAATTCCTGTTGGTCAACGGCTTGGTGGACGTTTCCCGCTACGGCGCCAACCACCACGCCCATCTCTACGACCCCACCTTGTGGAAGCAGGTCAGTTACGCAGGTGGTGTTTATGGAATTCCGCAGGACTCCGGCCCGATGGGCATGTTCTATCAACCGGGCATCCTGGACAAGGTGGGCGGAGGCACCCCGACAACCTGGGACGAGTGGGCTGACCTCGGACGTGAGCTGCGTACCCAGGACACGTACCTTGATTGCTTCCCCATCAGCGATGCCTCCCCCTTCGCCTCATTCGCCGCCCAAGCCGGCGCCGCGTGGCTCCGGCCCGAGGAAGACGGCTGGGTCATCAACATGACCGACGACGCCACGCTCAACACCGCGCGCTTCTTCGACAAAGCGATCGACGACGACCTCGTCACCACCGCGTACGGCGCCTTCTCGCCGGGCTGGTTCGCCGCGGCCGCCAAGGGCGGAGTGGCCTCCACCATCACCGGCAGTTGGGGTGATGCCCTGATCCAGGGGGTCAGCGGATCCGAGGGCAAGTGGCGTGTGGCGCCGATGCCCACGTGGGGCAGCACGGGACACGGATCCACGTATCTTGGCGGGTCCACGGCCGCGGTGCTCGCCAACAGCAAGCACCCCAAGGAGGCCTTGGAGTTCGCCATCTGGCTGACCACGTCCAAAGAGGGAATCGACGCCGAGATCAAGAACAGCGGCATCGGCTGGTCCCCCAACCCGGATTTCATCGGCTCGGAACGGCAAAAAGCATCAGCGTTCTTCGGCGGGCAGCGATACAACGAGGAAGTCTTCGTACCTGCAACGCAGCAGCAAAACACCGATTGGTCGTGGTGGCCCGTGACGCAGCAGTCCTTCAACATCCTTAGCGACGGTTTCCGCAAGAAGGCCTTTGGCACCACCTTGGTGGATTCCGTGGTGGCTTCGGAGCAGCAGATCATCACCGTCTTCAAGAACAAGGGCCTCAGCATTCGGAAGGAAACGGCATGACCACTACCCGCCAAGCCCCCACGGCACAGCGCCCCGCAACGGCGGCCCGGCGCAGCAAGCGGACAGGCGCCGCTGCCCGGGCACCGTGGCTCTTGCTGGCCCCTTTCCTGGCACTTTTTGTGCTGACCTTCCTCCTGCCCATCCTTGTAGCCATCATGTCCAGCTTCACGAAAGTGACCCGGAGCGGACTCTTCGGCGAGGCGGGGGTAACCAGCGAATTCGCCGGATTCAGCAATTACGCGCAGGCCCTGGCAGACGGCAGTTTCGTGGCGTCGATCGGCCGGATGCTGCTGTTCGGCGTCGTCCAGGTGCCAGTGATGATCGTCCTGTGTACGGTGTTGGCGCTCATGCTGGAATCGGCCTCGGCCAAGTGGCCAGGCTTCTTCCGCGCTGCCTACTTCATGCCCTACGGGGTACCCGGTGTTATCGCCACCATCCTGTGGTCCTTCCTTTACGTGCCCGGACTCAGCCCCCTGATCGATGTTGCAAAGATTGTTGGATTGACCCCTGATTTCCTGGGCGCCAACAGCGTGCTGTGGTCCATCGCGAACATCGTCACGTGGAGCTACACGGGCTACAACATGCTGATCATCGTGGCGCAGCTCAAAGCCATCCCGGTGGAACTTTATGAGGCAGCCACAGTGGATGGAGCCTCAACATGGCGCGTAGCCCGGAGCATCCAGCTCCCGCTGATCCGGCCTGCCTTGGTGCTGACCACGGTGTTTTCCATCATCGGCACCTTGCAGTTGTTCGCTGAAGCGCAGGTCCTCAAGACGGTGGCTCCGGCCATCGACAGCCAGTACACGCCCAACCTCAGCGCCTACACCACTGCCTTCGCCTATAACGACTACAACGTCGCCGCAGCCCAGTCGGTCATCATCGCAGTGGCCGCTTTCGCCCTTTCGTTCGCCTTCCTCGCATTCACGAACAGGAAGTCATCATGACCGCAACAGCCACCACATCGACGTCGAACATCACTTCCAGAACCAGCAAGCCTCCCGCACGTGCGAACCGATCAGCAGGACGACGGCGGAGGTCGACAATCATCGTCACCGGACTTTTGGTGGTGGTGGCCCTTTACTTCCTGATTCCTGTGTATTGGGTGTTGGTTGCCTCCACAAAGTCCACGGCAGACCTCTTTTCCACCAATGGCTTCTGGTTCGCTGAAACAATCTCCCTGGGCGACAATCTCGCGAGGGTGCTCAGTTACGACAACGGGATCTTTGGCCGCTGGTTCCTGAACTCGGCCATCTACGCCGGCGTCGGCGCGCTCCTGGCCACGTACTTCGCCGCAGCGGGCGGCTACGCCCTGGCCAAGTACGAGTTCAAGGGACGCAACCTCGTGTTCGGTACCATCCTGGGCGGGGTGCTGGTTCCGGGAACAGCTACGGCGCTCCCGCTGTTCCTGCTGTTCAGCCAGATGGGATTGGCCAACACGTATTGGAGCGTGCTGCTGCCTTCACTGGTCTCGCCGTTCGGACTGTTCCTGTGCAGGATCTACGCGCAGGCCACCGTGGATACCTCGCTGATCGAGGCCGCCAGGATCGACGGCGCCGGGGAACTCCGCATCTTCCACACCATCGGGCTCAAGGTTCTGACCCCGGCACTGGTCACCGTGTTCCTGTTCCAACTGGTGGGTATCTGGAACAACTACTTCCTGCCGCTGGTCATGCTCTCCGATTCCGAGCTCTACCCCATCACGCTGGGCCTGAACAACTGGCTCAGCCAGGTGGACCGCCTGCCCGAATTCTATGAACTGACCACGGGCGGAGTGCTGCTCTCCATCATTCCGCTCAGCATCGCCATGATTGTCCTGCAGCGCTTCTGGCGCGGTGGACTGACAGAAGGAGCCGTTAAGTAATGACCACGTCACTGGACGCCAGCTACATCACGGACCGCGGCCCGGGCTCGGGCAAGCGGATCCCCGCACGTTCCTGGCTGCACACCGACGCTCCCACGCTTTCACTGAATGGGCAGTGGAGTTTCCGCCTTCTTGCCGGCGCACCGGGTACGCCGGGCGGACGCGGCGTACTTCCCGCCGGTGAGGCCGCAGAGGGAGTCGCCCACGAATCCCTGGACGATTCCGGCTGGGACCAGATCCCGGTTCCAGCGCACTGGGTCCTGGAGGCAGACGGCCGCTACGGGCGCCCCATCTACACGAACGTCCAGTTTCCTTTCCCCACGGATGCACCCCACGTCCCGGACGAGAACCCTACCGGTGACTACCGCCGAACGTTCGAGGTACCGCACACCTGGAGCGACTCGGGGAGGATCGTGCTGCGCTTTGACGGCGTCGAATCCCGGTACAAGGTGTGGCTCAACGGAACCGAGATCGGCGTGGGCACGGGCAGCCGCCTGGCCCAGGAATTCGACGTGAGCGAGGCCTTGCGTCCCGGAAGCAACGTGCTGGCTGTCCGGGTTCACCAGTGGTCAGCCTCCAGCTACATCGAAGACCAGGACCAGTGGTGGATGCCGGGAATTTTCCGCGATGTCACGCTGCAGGCACGCCCCACTAAGGGCATCGACGACGTCTGGTTGCGGACGTCCTACGCGGCCGGCTCCGGCGTCATCGACCCTGAGATCACAGCAGATTGGTCCGCCTACCCTGTTCGCCTGTCGGTCCCAGAATTGGACGTCGACGTCGTGTGGAACTCCCCGGCCGACGTCGCCCCGGTGGCGATCACCGCCGTCGAGCCTTGGTCCGCAGAGGTTCCGCGCCTGTACAACGCAACGGTGGCCAGCGAAGGCGAGACCATTTCGCTGCGGCTCGGCTTCCGCACGGTAGAGATCATCGGCGACCAGTTCCTGGTGAACGGCCGGCGCGTGGTGTTCCATGGCGTGAACCGGCATGAGACGCACCCGGACCGGGGCCGCGTCTTTGACGAGGACTTCGCCCGGGCGGATCTTGCCCTGATGAAGCAGTTCAACGTCAACGCGATCCGCACGAGCCACTACCCGCCGCACCCGCGCCTGCTGGACCTCGCGGACGAGATGGGCTTCTGGGTAATCCTGGAGTGCGACTTGGAAACTCACGGCTTCGAACGGCTTGGCTGGGTGGGCAACCCCAGCGACGATCCCGCCTGGCGTGAGGCCTACGTGGACCGCATGGAGCGCACGGTGGAACGCGACAAGAACCACGCGTCCATCATCATGTGGTCCCTCGGGAATGAGTCCGGCACGGGCTCCAACCTGGCAGCAATGTCCGCTTGGGCGCATGCCCGGGACGGCGGCCGACCGGTCCACTACGAGGGCGACTACACCGGCGCCTACACGGACGTGTATTCGCGGATGTACTCCTCCGTGCCGGAAACCGAGGCGATCGGCCGCGACGAGTCCGGTTCGCTCCTGCTGGGCTGCTCCGCCGCGGAGTCCGCCCGGCAGCGCAGCAAGCCGTTTATCCTGTGCGAGTACGTCCACGCCATGGGCAATGGTCCGGGCGCGATCGACCAATACGAGGACCTGGTGGATCGCTACCCGCGGCTGCACGGCGGGTTCGTTTGGGAATGGCGGGACCACGGCATCCGCACCACCACGGCCGATGGCACGGAGTTCTTCGCCTACGGCGGTGACTTCGGCGAGGTAGTTCACGACGCCAACTTCGTGATGGACGGCATGGTCCTGTCCGACTCCACGCCCAGCCCGGGGCTCTTCGAGTACAAGCAGATTGTCGCCCCGGTGCGCTTGGGCTTCAGCACGGAAACGCTCGACGGCGGTACGCGCCGCTTCGTCTCGGTCGCCAACCTGCGGCATACGGCGGATGTGTCAGATGTTGTGCTGCGCTGGCGCACTGAGGTAGATGGCGTGGCGAACGCTTCCGGCGAACTCGACGTTGTCACATCAGAGGGAACGCCCCTCACCGCTGGCGATACGACGCGGATCGCGTTGCCGGAGTTCGTGCACGTGGCATCGGGCGAGTACTGGCTCATCGTTGAGGCCGTCCTCCGAAAGGACACCGCCTGGGCCGAGGCCGGCCACGCAATCTCCGCCGCGCAATGGGAACTGGCGGATACACGTCCGCGGCTGAGCGCCCCCCCGCGCCCTCCGGCGTCGGCAAACCGTGCGGCCGACGTCCTGGAGGGAACTGTTTCGCTCGGCCCTGCCCGATTTGAGGACGGTCGTTTGGTTTCGCTGTCCGGGCTCCCGGTATCCGGCCCTCGCCTGGAGTTGTGGAGAGCCCCCACGGATAACGATCGCGGTGCGGGGCGCGGCAGCTACGACCTCGCTGATCCGTGGCTCAACAACGGCGACGGCGTTCCTGCTCCCGCCATGGAAACCGTGTGGCGGGCCGCTGGTTTGGACCGGCTGACGGCCAGGGTGGAAAAGGTCTCTTCGCACGAAACCGGGGTGGCAGTACGAACGAGATATGCAGCGGCTGACCAAGCACATTGGGTGACGGTAGAGGAAGACTGGCAGCTTGCCGGCGGTGAGCTGTTCCTTCGCCTGGACATCGCACCGAGCTCTGGCTGGGACATCATTTGGCCGCGCGTCGGGGTTCGCTTTGACCTGCCCGCATCCGTGGACGGCGCCTCGTGGTTCGGCACCGGGCCCCGGGAGTCCTACCCGGACAGCATGCACGCGACGCTCGTGGGACGGTACTCGTCAGGTATTGACGAACTCGCTGTGCCCTACGCCAAGCCGCAGGAATCGGGTCACCGCAGCGCTGTACGGTCACTGGACCTGCAGAACTCCGGCACTCCTTGGTTGCAGTTGGACGCCATCCCTGACTCCCGTGGCCGTTTGCCGGGCTTCACGCTTACCCGGCACACTGCCCAGGAGATTTCCGAGGCTGCGCACCCGCATGAGTTGCCTACAAGCCGAGGCAGTTTCCTGTACCTCGACGCCGCCCAGCACGGTCTTGGCTCCAGGGCATGCGGACCGGACGTGTGGCCGGACTACGCCCTGCGTCCGGAGGCCCGGACCCTGACGTTCCGGATCACCGAAGCAGGTTAGTACGCGCGTTGCGGGGCCTGCTCTGCGCGCTTCCGGACCGGAATGGCGCGCAGAGC
>NZ_JBHUCD010000023.1:0-82008 GCF_042786555.1 Paenarthrobacter sp. NPDC056912 | reverse complement strand
CAAAACGCTCGGCTGGAAAACCCCAGCCGAGCGTTTACGTGATTTACTACAAACCACCTAACCAACAGGTGTTGCAACGACCCCTAGAAACCGCCCGTTTGGTGCGGGGCCGTCGTCGTCAGTGGACTACTTAGGCGACGTTGTTCTCATAGTCCATGTCCTTGGTTTCGCGGGTCAGCAAGAGCGCCACGAACGTGACCACAGCGGCGGCGGCCATGTAGACGCCAACCAGCCAAGTGCTGCCGTTAGCCGCCGACCAAAGCGCGATGGCGACGAACGATGCCGGAGCAGCTCCGATCATGGAGGACAGGTTGTACGCCACGGCAGAACCGGTGTATCGGACGTTTGCCGGGAACAGCTCCGGAAGGATCGCTGCCATGGGACCGAAGGTCAGGCCCATGAGCGTGAAGCCCACGATCAGGCCGACCATGGCGGCGGCCTGGCCTGGACCGAACATGGTGAACCAGAGCGCACCGAACACGAAGATGCCTGCAGTGACGCCCAGCAGGAACTTGCGGCGGCCCCACCGCTCAGCCAACGGTCCGGAGACCACGGTGAAGATGCCGAAGAAGACGACGCCGATGATCAGCATCCACAGGAAGTCGGACCGTGTGATGCCCAAGCCTGGAACAAAGGCGGCGATCTGGTCTGCCGTCATGGGCTTGCCGGCCTTTTCGGCTGCGGCCTGTGCGCCGGCCAGCGTCGGCTTGGTGCCGTAGGACAGGGTGAACGTGGTCATGATGTAGAAGAGCACGTAGGTGGCAAACATGATGAACGTGCCCGCCAGGACAGGGCGCCAGTGGCTCTTGAGCGTAGCGGCGAGCGGCAGCTTCTGGACTTTGTCCTGCTCGATGACTTTGGTGAAGGATGCGCTCTCCACGAGCTTCAGCCGAACATACAGACCCACAATGACCAGCACGGCGCTAAGGATGAACGGAACACGCCAACCCCATGCCAGGAATTCTTCGGCCGTCAGGGCCACATTCATCCAGATGAAGATCACGTTGGCAATGATGAAGCCAATGGGGGCACCCAGCTGCGGGAACGTGCCGTAGATGGCGCGCTTGCCCTCGGGTGCGTTTTCCGTGGCCAGCAAGGCAGCGCCGGACCACTCTCCACCCAACGCGAGGCCCTGGAAGAAGCGCAGGATCACCAGCATGATCGGGGCGAGGATCGCCCATCCGGCCATGGAGGCCGTGGGCAGGAGGCCAATGAGGAACGTTGCAATACCCATGGTCAACAGCGAAGCCACCAGGGTGCCCTTGCGGCCGATCTTGTCACCAAAGTGGCCGAAGACCACGGCACCGATCGGACGTGCGAAGAAGGCTACGCCGAAGATGGCGAACGCACTGAGCAACGCGTTGATGTCGGTGGCGTCGGGGAAGAAGAGTTTCGGGAAGACGAGTACCGACGCGGTGGCATAGGCATAGAAGTCGTAGAACTCGATCGTCGTGCCGATCAGGCTCGCGAAGATCACTTTGCCCCGCGAGTTCACTGGTTTAGTGGACTCGCCTTCCTTGGATGGTGCAGTGGAAGACATGTGTTTGCAGCTTTCGTTCACGCCGGCCGATGCCCCAGGAGCCTACCCGGCGAAGGATTATTCGAGAGTTCAATAATAGTTCCCGCTGTCCATTGACTGGACAACCAAGTCCAACATGCGGACGCACAGGAAAATCTCACCCTGTGGTCCGGGCCACATTACCTCACCATGGCCTCACGCGCCGGTGACCCCTCCGATAGGGAAATGTCACAGCACGTTTACAAACGGCGCCCGTCCACGAAATGCGTGAAACCTACCTTGGAATAACAACGTCCCCCACCAAGGAGGCACTCCGTGACTGTTGACCGCACCGCAGATGAACTGGCCCCCGTCCAGTCCACTGCCACCGCCGCCCCCGCCCTTGAACACCGCCCCGGCCGCTGGATTGCCAACTGGGATGCCGAAGACAAGGGCCAGTGGGAAGCCGAAGGCCGGTCCATCGCCAAGCGCAATCTCTACTGGTCGATCTTCGCCGAATTCCTCGGCTTCGTCGTCTGGCAGCTGTGGTCCATCGTGGTGGTCCAGCTCCCCGCAGCCGGCTTCAAGTTCGACACCAACCAGATCTTCTGGCTGATCTCCATCCCCAGCCTTGTGGGCGCCACGCTCCGCATCCCTTACACCTTCATGGTTCCCAAGTTCGGCGGCCGTAACTGGACCATCGTCTCGGCCCTCCTCCTGCTGATCCCCACCACAGGCCTGGCGTTCTGCGTCTCGAACCCGGAGACGCCGTTCGGTGTCATGCTCCTGGTAGCCGCACTCGCCGGTTTCGGTGGTGGCAACTTCGCCAGCTCGATGGCCAACATCACCTTCTTCTACCCCGCCCGCGAAAAGGGTTGGGCGCTGGGCCTGAACGCTGCCGGCGGAAACCTGGGTGCCGCCGTCGCGCAGCTTGTTGTCCCGATCGCCATCACCCTGCTGGCCGCCGGAACCGTCAACCTGCCTATGGCAGGCATCATCTGGATTCCGCTGATCATCATCGCCGCTTTCGGTGCCTACAAGTACATGAACAACCTCACCAGCGCCAAGGGCGACGTGGCCGGTTCCCTGGCCGCCCTCAAGGAACCGCACCTGTGGATCATGGCGTTCCTGTACATCGGAACCTTCGGCTCTTTCATCGGCTTCGCAGGTGTCTTCCCCAAGCTGATCAAGGACTACTTCCCGGACTTCTCCTCCATCCACGTCGGAGCAGTAGCGCTCTCGCTGGCCTTCCTCGGCCCGTTGGTTGGCTCCCTGGCCCGTCCGTACGGCGGACGCATGGCCGACCGCATGGGCGGGGCCCGCATGACCATCGCCTCGTTCGCCTCCATGGCCGTCATCACGCTGACCATGATCTGGACACTGCCGCTGAAGAACTTCTGGCTCTTCCTCACCTTGTTCCTGCTGCTCTTCCTGGCCAGTGGCTTCGGAAACGGCGCCACGTACCGGATGATCCCCGTCATCTTCGCAACGTCCAGCAGGGCTGCACGCTCCGGAGCGCCCAGCGCCACCACGGCACGGCTCGCCTCGTCCTCGCTGGGCCTGATCTCCGCGATCGGCGCCTACGGCGGCTTCGTCATCCCGCAGGTACTCAATGCCTCCAACTCGGCCAGCGGCTCCTACACCCCGGCGTTCTACGGATTCGTTGGAGCCTACGTCCTGATGCTCACCGTCTGCTGGGTCTGCTACATCCGCCCCGCCCGGAAGCGCAACACGATCGGACACATCTAGATGCCCAACGGCGCCGATACCCACTGCCCCTACTGCGCGCTCCAGTGCGCCATGACGCTGACCCCGGCTGCCTCTGCAGCCGGGGCAGCGCCCGCGACTGACACAGCACCCGCCGTGCCCTTGGAAGTATCCGGGCGCGACTTCCCCACGAACCGGGGCGGGCTGTGCCGCAAAGGCTGGACATCGGCGTCGTTGTTGCGCCACAACGGCCGGGTCACCGAGCCGATGCTCAAAGGATCCGACGGCGTACACCAGCCCATCTCCTGGGACCAGGCCCTCATGCTCATCACGGCGGCCGTCAAGGACACCCAGCGGCAGTACGGGAACGATGCGGTGGGTGTTTTCGGCGGCGGCGGCCTCACCAACGAGAAGGCTTACCTGCTGGGCAAATTCGCCCGGCTAGCGCTGCGCACCTCACGCATCGACTACAACGGCCGGTTCTGCATGTCATCCGCGGCAGCCGCCGGCAACCGTGCGTTCGGCGTGGACCGCGGGCTCCCCTTCCCGGTCACCGACCTCGACACCGCCTCGGTGATCCTCATGCTGGGCTCCAACGTTGCCGAAACCATGCCCCCATTCGTCCAGCACCTGCAGGGCGCCCGCGACGCCGGCGGGCTGATCGTGGTGGACCCCCGCCGCTCGGCTACTGCTGCGTTCACGGGCGACGGCGGCGGCCTCCACTTGCAGCCGACGCCCGGCACCGATTTGGCGCTCCTCTTGGGCATCAGCCACGTGGTGGTGCACGAGGGACTAGCAGACGCCTCGTATGTCGAAAAGAACACCAGCGGCTACGCGGCCGTGGTGCGCAGCCTCAACGCCTTCTGGCCGGAGCGCGTCCAGTCCATCACCGGCGTCCCGGCCACCCTCATCCGGGAGACCGCCCGCCGCTTGGCCCAGGGCGCCCGCGCAGGCGGCAGCTACATCCTCAGCGGCCGTGGTGTAGAGCAGCACGTGGACGGCACCGACACCGCCACCGCTGCCATCAACCTCAGCCTGCTCCTGGGCCTGCCCGGCTCGGCGCGCAGCGGCTACGGCACGCTCACCGGCCAGGGCAACGGCCAAGGCGGCCGTGAGCACGGCCAAAAGGCCGATCAGCTCCCCGGCTACCGCAAGATCACTGACCCCGCCGCGCGCGCCCACGTCGCCAAAGTCTGGGGAGTCGATGAGTCCTTGATCCCCGGACCGGGACTTCCCGCCGTCGAACTTCTCAAGTCGATGGGACAGCCCGACGGCGTCCGGTGCCTTTTCGTGCACGGCGCCAATGTGGTGGTGTCGGCTCCGGACACGAACGCTGTGATCAAGGGACTCCGAAGCCTGGACTTCCTGGTGGTGTGCGACTTCTTCATGTCCGAGACCGCCGCCGAAGCGGACTTGGTTTTGCCGGTGACCCAGTGGGCCGAGGAAGAGGGCACGCTGACCAACCTCGAGGGCCGCGTGATCCGTCGCCGGCGCGCGCTGACGCCTCCCCCGGGTGTTCGCAGCGAGCTCTGGCTCATGGCGCGCTTGGCCGAGCTCCTCGAGGCTCCGTCGACGTTCAGCGATGACCCCGAGACGGTGTTCGAAGAACTGCGCCTGGCCTCCGCCGGCGGCCTGGCCGACTACTCGGGAATCGACTACGCCATGCTGGACCGGGGCGAAGCAGCCTACTGGCCCTACCCCGTGGGCAGCACCGGAACTCCGCGGCTCTTCGCCGATGGGTTCGCCCACGCCGATGGCCGGGCGGTGATGGTTCCGGTCACTCCGTCCAAGCCGGCCGTCCGTTCGTTCGCGGACGACTCCCTGGCACTCGCCACAGGCCGGCTCCTGGAGCACTACCAGTCCGGCGCCCAGACCCGTCGTGTCAGCGAGCTCCTGGCTTCCCAGCCGCAAGCCCGGCTCCTCATCCACCCGGGCACCGCAGCCGCGCGTGGCCTAGCCGATGGAGATTACGCCACTGTCACGAACGAGCGCGGCGAAGTGCTCTGCCGCGCCGAGCTCAGCACTACGGTCCGACCGGACACGGTGTTCCTGCCGTTCCACTTCCCGGGCCAAGAAAACGCCAACCGGCTCACCGAGGCGGCCACAGATCCCATTTCCGGCATGCCGGAGTTCAAAACCAGCCGGGTGTGGGTCCGGAAGGCGGCCGCTACGCAGGATGCTCCTTCCGTTCATGAACGGTTCGGGATGCCAGTGCACGTCAAGGAGGCTTCATGAGCGAGCGCATTGTTGTTGTTGGATTCGGACCGGTCGCTGCGCGACTCGTGGACGAACTGCTTCCTGCGGTCCGGACCGGACTCGTGCAGTTGCTTGTTGTTGGCCAGGAAGCCGAGGCCGCGTACAACCGCGTGATGGTGGCTGAACTAGCTGTCGGGCGCACCACTGCCGACGCTTTGTCGATGGCTGACGCTGCCGAATTGGAGTCCGACGGCGTGCAGCTGCGGCTGGGCGTCAAGGTCAGAAGGATCGACCGCGCCCGCCAGAACGTTGTGCTTTCCGATGGCACCACCGAACACTACGACCGTCTGGTGTTCGCTACCGGGTCCCGTCCTGTGATTCCCAATCTCACAGGTCTGAACCCCGATCCTTCCCGTCCTGTACTTCCGGCCGGGGTCACGGCTTTGCGTGATCTGAAGGATGCGGCCGTGCTCCGTGCCGCCGTGGCCGACGGCAAACGGGTAGTGGTGCTGGGCGGCGGCGTGCTTGGCCTGGAGACGGCACTCGCCGCTGCGGAGGAAGGCGCCCAAGCAACCGTGGTCCACAACGGCCCCTTCCCCCTGGGTCGCAGCATCGACCGCGGCAGCGGGTCCGTACTGACCAACAGTTTGCGGGCGGGCGGTGTCCGGATGGCAGGCAACGCCCGTTCCACTGGTGTGGAAACGGCCGGGCCCGGCGGCAGCTTTTCCGCGTTGCTGCTGGATGACGGCTCCGCGATCGACGGAGACCTGCTGGTGTTGTCCTGTGGTGTCCGACCCCGGATCGAACTGGCCGAGGGCTGCGGGCTTCCTGTTGCGTCCGGCATCCTGGTGGACCACCATCTCCGGACCTATCACGAGCCCCACATGTTCGCGATCGGCGACTGCGCCGAGGTCCGTTGCCCCGACGCTGCCTGCGTGGATTGCAGGACTGCCGGTGGACCCTCAGGTCTTGTGGGCCCGGGATGGCGTCAGGCCGAGTGGCTTGCCGAGTACTTGGTTGTCCTGGCGCGGGACGGCCAGTCCGCTGCCGACGCCCTTGAGGCCTTGCCCCAGGAGAAGCCGGGTGTCGTGGTCCTCAAGGCCCGGGGCATCAACCTGGCAGTGGCTGGAGACAACCAGGCTGACATGTGGGACGAAGAGCTCCTGGAAGCGGGCGCCGCGTCCGGGCGAGCACGCCGGCAGATCTCCCAATGGGCCGATCCCGAGCACGGCCGTTACGTGAAGATGACCACCCGCGGCGGAGTCCTGGAGGGCTTGGTGGCTGTGGGCATGCCCCGGACCGCGGCGGAGCTCGTGGTCCTCTTCGAGCGCTCCTCTGAGCTGCCGGCGGACCGCTCCTTGTTGCTCCGACTCGATGGGCCGGACCAGCTCGATGCCGGCGGCGCCACCAGCAACGATCCCCAGCGGACCGTGTGCCGTTGCGCCGGAGTGAGTGCGGCGAGCATTGAGGATTCCGTGCTGGAGGGCTGCGGCACGGTTGGCGAAGTCTCCAAGACCACTCGTGCCGGAACGGGCTGCGGAGGATGCCATGAGGACATCAAGGGGATCATCGAAAAACATTTCCAAGCGGCTGCCGCCTGAGCCGCGTAGTCTCCGCCGTGGCGGATGGCACCCAGAGCGCGGGAAAGCTGCGCGTTCGCTGGAAGTTTCCCTGCGAGCCCGCAGCTCTCCCGCGAGTTCGTACCCAGCGGTCTAGAATTCCGAAGTGAAGATCTCTGAACCTGCTCCCGGGGTGCACTTCGTGGAAGGGCCCGCGTCCAACTGGCTGATTGTCCGTGACGACTCAGGCTTCATCGTGATCGACGGCGGCTATCCGGCGGACCGCGGGCTGGTGCTGGAATCCATCCGGGGGCTCGGCCTGGAGCCCGCCGATGCCAAGGCCATGCTCATCACCCACGGGCACGTGGACCACACCGGATCTGCGGCCTACTTCTCCCGGACCTTCGGCACGCCCATCCTGTGCTCCCCCGAGGAGTTGGCGCACGTCCAGGGCAAGGAGAAGCACCAAGTCACGTTTGGGCAGGTGCTGGTCCGGGCCTGGCGTCCCCGCGTTTTCCGCTGGATGGTGCATGTCATCAAAGCAAAGGCGCTCCAGGCGGAACCTGCCACCCGTGCCGAAGCGTGGACTCCTGAGCGGCTCCGTAACCTGCCAGGAAGCCCCGTGGCCGTGCTGGTTCCCGGGCACACCCCGGGCAACGTAGCTTTGCTGCTGCCCGGTGCCCAGGTGATCGCCGTGGGTGACTCTTTCGTCAGCGGCCATCCCATCAGCCCGAAGTCCGGCCCGCAGATGCTGCACAAGATGTACCACTGGGACGCGGTGGCGGCGTTGGCCTCTGCCCGGCTCTTGGAGAGCGTCCCAGCCAAGGTCATCCTGCCAGGCCACGGACCTGCCCTGCACATGCCCTTGGCGGAGGCAATCAACGCGCTTCCAGGGTAGGAACGCAAAGAGCCCGTTTAGATGGCTCGCCGCGGATCAAGCCGGGCGAACGGCATGATGCGCAGCGAAGCACCGAAACGGGCTCCGCAAACAACAAACTACATATGTACGTGAAGCCGGCGCGCAGCCTCGGAAATCGATCCGGTCAGCGACGGGTACACGGTGAACGCGCTGGCCACGTCATCGACGTGGAGCTTCTGGGTCACGGCTACCGAGATCGGGAAAATGAGCTCGGACGCGTTCGGTCCCACCACCACGCCACCGATCACGGTGCCGGATCCCTTACGGGCGATGATCTTGACGAAGCCATCTTTGGTGTTGCGCATCTTGGCGCGGGCGTTGCTGAGCAGGGACAGCATCACCACGTCGCCCTGGTATTTACCGGACGCGAGATCGGCTTCGGAAACGCCCACGGAAGCGATTTCCGGTGAGGTGAAGATGTTGGATGCCACCTGGTTGAGCTTGAGCGGCTTCACGCCGTCGCCCATGAAGTGGGCAATCGCGATGCGGCCCTGCATGGCGGCCACGGACGCGAGGGCGAAGACACCCGTGCAGTCGCCTGCAGCGTAGATGTTGGGGGCCGTGGTGCGGGAAACACCGTCAACCTTGATGTGACCGGACTCCGTGAGGGTTACGCCGGCTTCCTCGAGGCCGATTCCAGCCGTGTTGGGAATGGAACCGACACACACCAGGCAGTGCGAACCCGTGACGATCGACCCGTCACCCAAGGTGACCTTGACGCCGTCGTCCGTCCGTTCGACGGCGTTGGCGCGGGACCGGGACAGGACGCGGACGCCGCGACGCTCAAAGACACCTTCCAGCAGCTTTGCAGCGTCCGTATCCTCGCCGGGCAGGACCTGCTCGCGGCTGGAGATGAGGGTGACCTTGGAGCCGAGGCCGTTATAGGCGGAGGCGAACTCGGCGCCGGTCACACCGGAACCCACCACGATCAGCTCTTCGGGAAGCTCGTCCAAGTTGTAGATCTGGGCCCAGTTGAGGATGCGTTCGCCGTCGGGCTTGGCGGTGGGCAGTTCGCGCGGGTGGGCGCCTACGGCCAGCAGTATGGCGTCGGCCTCGATGGTGCGTGTGCCTTCGAGGGTCAGGACCTCGATGGTGTTGTTGTCCAGCAGCTTGCCGGAACCGATGACGATTTCGACGCCCAGGCGCTCAAGGCCCGCCCGGATGTCATCGGACTGTCCGTGGGCCAGGTTCAGGACGCGATCGTTGATGTGCTTGAGGTCCGCACGCGGCTTTGAGGCCGTGCCGTCGCCGTCGAACTTCACGCCCAGCTCGTCCGCCTCACCAACGCGGGTCATGAGGTCGGCGGTGGCAATAAGGGTTTTGGAGGGCACGACGTCGGTCAGCACGGCTGAGCCGCCAAGGCCTGCGCGTTCGACGATGGTGACGTGTGCGCCGAGTGAGGCGGCCACCATTGCGGCTTCATATCCACCGGGACCACCTCCCAGGATCGCGATACGGGGGGAACTGAAGTCAACTTGGGTGGTCACAATCCTCAATTCTCGCTCATAGCCGGGCCGGCTGCCACTCAGCCGACCCTCACCATGGCTTCATCCCTACCAAAGAGCAGCGGGCGCAGGGTAGCTTGTACCAGTGAGTAACACTGAGCTGATGAACACAGACCCTTTCGAAGCCGCCCAGGCCGCCGCAGACTTCATTGCTGCGGAGACCGGCGTCGAGTCCCACGACGTAGCCCTGGTGCTCGGATCCGGCTGGGCCGAAGCCGCCGATCTGATCGGTGAAACCACGGCCACCCTGAACGCTTCGGAGGTCCCCGGCTTCCACAAACCAGCAGTGGTGGGCCACGTGGGCACCATCCGCTCGGTCCTCACCAAGGAGGGCAAGCGCGCCTTGGTCCTCGGCGCCCGGACGCACTACTACGAGGGCCGCGGCGTACGCTCCGTAGTCCACGGCGTTCGCACCGCGGCGGCCGCCGGCTGCAAGACCCTGGTGCTCACCAACGGCTGCGGCGGACTCAACGAGGATTGGACCCCGGGAACGCCGGTCCTCATCAGTGACCACATCAACCTCACCGCAACCTCACCGCTCGAGGGCGCCACCTTCGTTGACCTCACCGACCTCTACTCGTCGCGCATCCGGGCCCTGGCCCGCGAAGTTGACCCTTCCCTCCAGGACGGCGTCTACGCCCAGTTCACCGGCCCGCACTACGAAACCCCCGCCGAGGTCCAGTACGCCAAGCGCATCGGCGCCGACCTGGTGGGTATGTCCACCGCCTTGGAAGCAATCGCGGGCCGCCATGCAGGCATGGAAGTTTTCGGCATCTCCCTGGTCACCAACCTCGCGGCCGGCATCAGCCCGGTTCCGCTGAGCCACGCCGAAGTCCTCGAAGCCGGTCAAGCCGCTGGAAAGAGGATCTCCAAGCTGCTGGCGGAGATCATCGCGAAGCTTTAGGTTTCCTTTCGGCAGGGCACGCCGAGGGGTTGGGTCTCACCCTTTACGACCCGTCATGAGGGCGGGATCTCACCCTTCGTTGCCCGCGACGGGCCCAAATGAGGATAGTTTTGTCCCTATGACATCCAGCGATGCCGCCTTTGAACAGCTGATCACCGACGCCCGCCAGTGGGCTTCCCAAGACCCGGACCCGGCGACGTCGGCTGCCCTCGTGGAGCTCGCCGACCTCGCCAGCGGCGGTGATGCCGGAGCTGCCCAGGAACTGGGCGACAGCTTCAGCGGCACACTGCAGTTCGGAACGGCCGGCCTCCGCGCAGCGCTCGGCCCCGGCCCGAACCGGATGAACCGTGTGGTGGTCCGCCGGGCAGCGGCCGGCCTGGCGGCATTCCTGACCGAAACCGTAGCCGCAGCAGCGCCGGGGACCCGGCCACGCGCCGTCGTCGGCTTCGATGCCCGCTACAACTCGGATATTTTCGCTGAAGAGACCGCGGCCATTTTCACCGCGGCGGGCATCGAGACGTACCTGATGCCCGCAGCGCTCCCGACGCCGTTGCTCGCCTTCGCGGTCAGGAGCCTGGATTGCGACGGCGGCGTGATGGTCACAGCCAGCCATAACCCGCCGCAGGACAACGGCTACAAGGTCTACCTGGGGCGGCACGCAGTGTCCGAAAGCGGCCGCGGTTCACAGATCGTGGCACCCTACGACGCGCAGATCGCAGCAAAAATCGAGGCCGTGGGGGCCTTGGATTCGATCGAATTGGCGGACGACGGTTGGACCGTGTTGCCAAGCTCCATCGCCGCTGACTACGAAACTGCCATGGCAGGACTCGTGGAACGGGAGACCTTCCCCGCCCGGGACCTCAAGATCGTCCTCACACCCATGCACGGAGTCGGCGGCGAAACGGCCGTTTCCGTCTTGAGCGCGGCCGGCTTCACGGATGTCACGCTCGTTGCCGAACAGGCCGAGCCGGACCCTGACTTCCCCACGGTCGCCTTCCCCAACCCGGAAGAGCCCGGCGCGTTGGACCTGGCTCTCGCCGCTGCCGAGGATTCCGGTGCGGACATCGTTTTGGCCAATGATCCCGACGCCGACCGCGCTGCGGTTGCCGCTTTGGACCCCGCCACGGGTGCCTGGCGGATGCTGCGCGGCGACGAAGTGGGAGCACTGCTGGGCGCACATATCGTGGCGCGTGCGGCTGCCGTGGCCGGGGACGAGCCGCAAACCGGAGTGTTCGCCAATTCCATTGTTTCCTCACGGCTGCTCTCGCGGATTGCCGCTGCAGCGGGGTACGCGCATGAAGAAACGCTGACGGGCTTCAAATGGATATCACGGGTTCCAGGCCTCAGCTACGGGTACGAGGAAGCGCTGGGGTACTGCGTTGCACCGGAGCTGGTCCGCGACAAGGACGGCATCTCGGCGGCGGTACTGATCGCGGAGCTGGCCGCAGCCGCCAAGGCCGAGGGCAAGACGATCTTTGACACCCTGGACGACTTGTACCTGGTGCATGGACTGCATGCGAGTGACCAGCTGAGCATCCGTGTGGCCGACCTGGGCCTTCTCGATGCCATGATGAACCGCTTGCGGGTCAACCCTCCCGAAGCCTTTGGAGGCTCCGCCGTCGAGGTGTTCACGGATCTGGCCGAAGGCAGCGAGGCCTTGCCGCCCACCGATGGATTGCTGTACCTCACCCGGGACCAGAGCCGGGTGATCATCCGGCCGAGCGGCACGGAGCCCAAACTGAAGTGTTACCTGGAGGTCATCCAGCCTGTGGAATCGGCAGCGGAACTTCCCGCCGCACGCCAAGCAGCGCGAACAGCCCTGGACGACGTCCTCGGGGATGTCCGCGAAGCATTGGGTTTGTAGGACCTAAACTTCAACCTCGATGTAGCCGTCCACCAAGCGGGTAGCGAATGCTGCGAGCTTCAGGTCCGGCTGCGTGAAGCACTCACCTGTTTCGAGGTCGTACACCTCTTTGTGCAGCGGAGAGGCGATGGTTGGCCGGCTTCCGCGGGATCCAATGATGCCGCGGGCCATGACGTTGGCCAGGGTGGCCGGGTCCTGCTGTGCGACGGCGAATACCTCACCGGGCGCGGTGCGGAACAGCGCAACCTGTCGGCCGGCGATCAGTGCCGCTTCGCCCCAGGCCAGCTCGAGCTCGTCCACCGGGCACACACGGTGCCACGTGGCGGTTGCGGTCAGGTCCTCGGCACGGTCCAGAATTACGGTCATTTCAGCCCCTCTCACTGTGTCCGGGTGCTGGCATCTTCCACCGTCATTCCCCCGGACCGGGCCACGCTTGCGGCCACTCCTCCACGCTAGGACGCCGGTGTTTCATGGGGTGTCCGCGTTTGTGTCCAGCGGGTAAAAGAGACCTCACACCCCAGGAAATGCGTTCGTGATGCAGAAGTTAAGATCACGAAACATAAGGGAAACTGAAGCGAAACTGCCCGTCCCTAGGCTGGAAGCACAAGTTGCGGAGATCCGTCTGCAGCATCTGCGAAAGGCCCACCAGTGACCGGACACACTTCAAGTACAGAGAACCCGCGCCGCATCGTCGTGGTCGGAGGCGGCCCCGCTGCCCACCGTTTCGCCGACGCCATGTACAACCGCGGTCTTGAAGGCTGGCAGGTTACGGTCCTCACCGAAGAGGCCCACCTCCCCTACGACCGCGTGGCGTTGAGCAAGGCCCTGACGGAAACCGGCGTGGACCTCACCCTGGGCGACGCTTCCATGTGGGATCACGAGGCCCTGACGCTGAAGACCGGCGAGCGCGCCGTCAAGATCGACTCCGTTGCCAAGAGCGTCCTCACTGCGGCCGGCAACAAATACGAATACGACCATTTGGTGGTGGCTTCGGGTTCGGATGCAGCCCGCCTCCCCATTCCTGGTTCCGAGCACACCCACGTGTACCGCACCCTCGAGGATGTCTGGGCCATCAACAAAGCCATCGCCGAGCTGGGCGCGAAGCTTGGCCGCAAGGTCAACGCCGTCACCATCGGCGGTGGCTTGCTGGGACTTGAGTCCGCGGCAGGAACCGAGCAGCTCGGCGCCACCCCGATTGTCATCAACGGCTCCCCTTGGCTGATGAATACCCAGTTGGACGAAGGCGCAGGCCAGGCCCTCGGCCGGCTGATCGAAGCCAAGGGCTTCGAGGTACATGGCGGAGTGTTCCCGTCCCAGGTCTTGTCGGACGACGACGGCAACGTCACCGGCGTCCTCATGGCCGACGACCGCGTCATCGATGCGGACCTGGTGATCGTGGCCATCGGCGTCAAACCCCGTGACGATCTCTTCCGCGCTGCCGAGGGCGAAGAGCAACTGTTCAGCCTGGGCCAGCGTGGTGGCGTGGTCATCAATGACTTCTGCGCCACCGAGGTGGACGGGATTTGGGCGATCGGTGAAGTGGCCAACTTCCAGGGCATGTGCCTGGGCCTTGTTGCTCCGGCGAACACCATGGCCGAGATCGTCGCCGACCGCCTGCACGGCGGAGAGGCCACCTTCCCCGGTTTTGATACAGCCACCAAGCTGAAGCTGTCCGGTGTGGATGTTGCCAGTTTCGGTGACGCCTTCGCCAGGACCGAGCACTCCCTCGAAATCGTCTACGCCGACCCCGCCCGTGGCGTCTACCAGAAGATCGTCACCACGGACGATGCCAAGACCCTGTTGGGCGGTATCTTCGTGGGCGACGCTTCCCCCTACATGAGCCTGCGTCCCCTTCTGGGGCGCGAACTCGCTGCGGAGCCGGGCGCCTACCTGAGCGCTGCCGGCGGCGGCGAAGCACCGGAGACCGAGCTCCCTGATGACGCGATCCTCTGCTCCTGCAACAACGTGGCCGCCGGAACCATCCGTGACACCATCAACGGTTGCGGTGCCTGCGAGGGCAACGCCCCGGTCCAGGAACTCGGCGAGCTCAAGGGCTGCACCCGTGCAGGTACCCAGTGTGGTTCCTGTGTTCCGATGCTCAAGAAGCTTCTGGAAGGCGAACTGAAGAAGTCGGGCATCGAGGTCTCCAAGGCCCTGTGTGAGCACATCAGCCTGTCCCGCCAGGAACTCTTCGATGCCATCCGTGTCTTGGAGCTCACCTCCTTCGAGGAGATCATGGCCAAGTACGGCACTGGCGCGGGCTGCGATATCTGCAAGCCGACCATCGCCTCCATCCTGGCCAGCCAGCATTCCGCTTACGTTCTGGACGCCGGCCGCGGCTCCCTGCAGGACACGAACGACCGCGCCTTGGCGAACATGCAGAAGGACGGCACGTACTCGGTGGTTCCGCGCATCGCCGGCGGCGAGATCACGCCCAAGGGCCTGGGCGTCATCGCTGCGGTGGCCGAGAAGTACAACCTCTATACCAAGATCACCGGCGGCCAGCGCATCGATATGTTCGGTGCACGCCTTGAGCAGCTCCCGGACATCTGGAAGGAACTGGTCGACGCCGGCTTCGAGTCCGGCCAGGCGTACGGAAAGAGCCTCCGAACGGTGAAGTCCTGCGTTGGATCCACCTGGTGCCGATTCGGCGTCCAGGACTCTGTGGCCATGGCCATTGCCCTGGAGTTGCGCTACCGCGGCCTCCGCAGCCCCCACAAGTTGAAGATGGGCGTTTCCGGTTGTGCCCGCGAATGCGCCGAGGCCCGGGGCAAGGACGTTGGCGTGATCGCGACGGCCGACGGTTGGAACCTGTACGTTGGCGGTAACGGTGGCGCCACCCCGGCGCACGCCAAGTTGCTCGCCAAGGACCTCGACGACGCAACGCTGCTGAAGTACATCGACCGTTACCTGATGTACTACATCCGGACCGCGGACCGCCTGCAGCGCACGGCGCGCTGGCAGGAAGAACTCGACGGCGACATCAAGCACGTCGAGGAAGTGGTGGTCAACGATTCTTTGGGCATCGCCGAGGAACTTGAGGCGGCCATGGCCAAGCACATCGACACCTACGAGGACGAGTGGGCCGAGACCTTGAAGGACCCGGAGCGGCTCCGCCGGTTCCGTTCTTTCGTCAACGCACCCAACCAGAAGGACGAGTCCATCTCCTTCGTTCCGGAGCGCGGCCAGATCCGCCCCGCGACGAACGAAGAAAAGGGCGGCGTGCTCATCGCCTCCACCATCCCGGTCCGCAGCGAATAACAAGGGGTCCCCATGCAGCTCACCATTGATCTCACCGGCCGCGACGTCCTGGTCACGGGCTCGGAGAAGACCGCCCGGCAGGCAGTGCGCCGCTACCAGGTGGCCGGCGCCAACGTCTACCGGCTGAGCACCCCTGAAGGAGTGCCGGCCGACGGCCAGCTCCCCGAGCGCCCGTTCCTGGTTGCCGTAGTGGACGACGGCGGTGCCGGCTGGGCGCCGTTGGTGGAACGCTGCCGCAATGCCGGGATCCCGGTTGCGTTTGAGCCGGCACCGGGAGCCGAAGGACACGTGACACTGGTGGGCGGGGGTCCTGGCGCCCTGGATTTGCTCACCGTGGGTGCCGTGGACGCCCTGAGGGATGCCGACGTCGTGTTCTACGACCGGTTGGCTCCGTGCCAGGAACTGGCCGCCCTGACTTCGGCTGAACTGGTGGACGTCGGAAAGCAACCCGGCCACCACAAGGTGACCCAGCGGGACATCGAGAAGCTCATGGTGGAAGCGGCCTTGCGGGGCAAGAACGTGGTCCGGCTCAAGGGCGGTGACCCGTACGTGTTCGGCCGCGGTGGCGAGGAAGGGGCGGCCTGTGTTGCTGCGGGAGTTCCCGTCCGCGTCATTTCCGGCGTCACAAGTGCCATCTCCGTTCCCGCAGCCGCGGGTATCCCTGTCACCCACCGCGAAGTGAGCCACATGTTCACCGTGGTTTCCGGTCACGCCCCGCTGACGGAGAAGGAGCACATGCATTTGGCGGGTCTCGGCGGCACGATCGTGGTCCTCATGGGCATCGGCACGCTCCCGCAGCTGGCTGCGGGCCTGCGCCGGGCAGGGATGACCCCCGAGATGCCCATGGCCGTAGTGGAACGCGGCTACCGGCCGGGCCAGCGCACCACCATCGCGGATCTCGGTACGATCGAAACAGCAGCTACCGGTTGCAGCAATCCGGCCGTACTGGTCATCGGCGAGGTAGTCAGGGTGGCTGAAGCCAACCGGAACCATGCCGAAGCATCCGCCGAACTGAGCCGACTCGCGGCTTCGCTCCTTGAAGCCTGAAGGTAAAAACACATGACTGTTGCACGTGCCCTCGAAGTCCATGACGCCGCACCCGCTCCGGAAGTTTCCGATGCCCCGGACGCGCCGCTGGACGGATTCCGCATTGGCGTCACCTCGCACCGCCGTTCCAGGGACCTCATTGAGGCCCTGGAACGCCGCGGTGCGAGCGTGCTCCACGCTCCTGCGCTGAAGATCGCCCCTGTTCAAGAGGACATGGTCCTCATCGAGGACACCAAGACCATCATTGCCGCCAAACCGGACATCTGCATTGCCACCACGGCCTATGGCATGCGCCGCTGGTGCGAAGCCGCTGATTCCTTCGGCATCGGCGAGCAACTCCTGGAGGCGCTCTCCGCCTGCCGCATGTTCGTCCGGGGCCCCAAGGCCCGCGGCGCCGTCCGCGCGGCCGGCCTTGCCGACGTCGGGATCAGCAGCGACGAGACCACGGCGACGCTGGTAGACATGCTCCTGGCAGAGGGCGTGCGGGGTAAGACCGTGGCCGTTCAGCTGCACGGTTACACGGACGTCCGGCAACTGGAGCGGCTCCGCATGTCCGGCGCCACCGTGCTGACGGTGACGCCGTACCGCTGGGTCAAGCCCGACGGCGAAGACAAGTTGCCGCGCTTGATCGAAGCCGTGTGCAGCGGCAACCTTGACGTGCTCACTTTCACCAGCGCCCCTGCAGTGGACGCGATGTGGAGCACGGCGCACGAGATGGGCTTGTACCGCCAGCTCATTGAAGCGCTCAAGGGCCCCGTGACGGTGGCCGCTGTTGGGCCTGTTACCGCGCAGCCACTGGTTGACGCCGGACTGACGCCGCTGATCCCGGACCGCTACCGCATGGGTGCGCTGATCCGCCTCGTGACCGAACACCTGTCCCTGAACCATGTGCGCCGCTTGGAGACCAAGAGCGCCACCATTGAGCTGCGCGGGCGTTGCCTGCGGATCAACGGCGACGTGGTGGAGCTGGCGCCTGCTCCCCTTCTGCTGCTCCGTGCCTTGCTCGGTGCCGGTGGCGCTGTGCTGTCCCGCGAAGCACTGTCTGACCTGCTCGATCTCCGGGGCTCGGTGCATGCGTTGGACATGACTGTCAGCCGGCTGCGGTCCTCGCTTCCGGACGGAAAGCTCGTCGAAACCGTGGTGAAGCGCGGGTACAGGCTGCGGGCTTAGCTTCCGTCTCAACGCTACGCCGCCTTCACCAAGGGAAGCTCGTCCCAGTTGGTGGTGTAGCGGGGGCTGAGCATGTCGCGCTTCATGGACCAGTCCGCGCCACCCTTGATTCCGGCGTACCCCAGGCCGATGGAGCCGCGGCCATAGCGTTTGCTGACGTCCTCCAGCAGCGTACCGATGCCGCGTTCCTCATGCCGGTTCTCGAAGATCTCCAGTGGTTTCTGGTTGCCGGTGGGGCGAAGGTCCGTGACCATGATGCCGGCTTTTGCATACCGGACGCCTTCCTGCATTTTCGGCACCAGGGCGTGGGCTGCCTTGGTCAGCAACACTGGATCCGAGGTGGGCATGGGCAGCTTGACGTTGACGGTGGGGAACGATTTGTCGTTGGGGTTGTAGACGGACGTCGCAGCGAAAGCGGTCAGCAGCTTCGCTTGCAGATCATGCTTCGCGAGCCGGGCGCTGGCCATCTGGCCGTACACGCTGAGCACCTGCCGCAGCTCGGCCGTCGTCGTAATCGGCGTGGAGAAGGAACGGGAGAAGATCAGCTGGTCCCGCCCGATCCTCTCCTCTTCCATGGGGATGCAGGGTGTCCCCTGGAGTTCGAGGACCGTGCGCATCATGACGATGGAAAACTTGTCCCGCAGTGCCACGGGATCCGCTCGGACAAGATCCAGGATGGAGAAGATTCCCATCGCGTTCAAGCGTTTGGTGAGCCGGGTGGCCACGCCCCAGATTTCAATCACGGAGAGCCGCGCCATGAGGGTCTCGCGTTGGCTTTCCGGAACCGAATCCCAGCGACATACGCCGTTGAAGGCGGGATTGTGCTTGGCCCATTTGTTGGCCAGCTTGGCGAGGGTCTTGGTTGGGGCAATCCCAACGCACACCGGCACCCCCACATGCTTGCGGCAGGCGACTTTGATGGTGCGCCCCAACTCCAGCAAGTCCTCCGGCTGGCCTTTGACCCCCAGAAACGCTTCGTCGATGGAGTAGACCTCCTGCCAGGCCGAATAGCGCCGCAACAGTTCCATGATCCGTGAGCTGATATCGCCGTACAGTTCGTAGTTGCTCGAGAGCGCTATGAGCCCCCATTCCTTGGCCCGGGGCGCCAGTTTGAACCAGGGATCCCCCAGTCCGATTCCCAGACTCTTGGCCTCCGGCGACCGGGTAACAGCACAGCCGTCGTTGTTGGACAGCACGATCAGCGGCTTTCCCTCCAGCGCAGGGTTGAAGGCCCGCTCGGCCGATGCGTAGAAGCAGTTGATATCCACGTGGGCGATCTCCTGCATCCGGTGCATGAGGGCTGGCTTGGACATCTTCCTCCTTCATCGGGCCATAGCACGTGCGCTCTGTTTACACCGCAGGACACGCCATTGATTCGAATATATCTTCGAATGATTCCACTGTACCGCCAGCCGCCGACAAGAAAGCAACCCGTCCGCCGGACTGTGGAAAAGTCCGGCGAACGGGATGCTGGGCACGGGCAGGTGGCCGCTAGGAACCGAGTGCTGCGTCCTTCCTGTGCACCAGGTAAATGGCGCCCGTGGTGACGTCTTCCTCAAGCGCCTCGAGCGTACGGCCCCTGGTTTCGGGAACCTGGGTGTAGATGAAGATGAGCGCCAGGATGCCCACTGCGCCGAACAGGAAGAACGTTCCCGTAATGCCCACCCCGGCTACGAGGGTCGGAAAGAACAGGCCCAGGAGTGCGTTGGCGATCCAGAGGCAGAACACGGAGAGCCCGATGGCGAAGCCGCGGATGTGGAGCGGGAAGATCTCGGACAGCATCACCCAGACGGCAATGTTGAGGAATGTCTGCATCGAACCGACGAAGGCGACCACCAGGAACAGGATCACGAACGGACGGGCAGCATTGCCCACCGGAAGGACAATGGATGCGATGCCGATCAGGAAGTGGCAGATAGTGGTCAGCGTGAACCCGAGAAGGAGCGTGGTGCGGCGGTTGATGCGTTGCATGAGCGTCAGGGCAATGACACCGCCGACGACGGCAATCACGCCGGGGGCGATATTGGCGACGAGGGCGGCATGGGAGTCGAACCCGGCTTCCACGAGCACCGACTGGCCGTAGTACATGATCGAGTTGATGCCGGTGAGCTGCTGGGCGACACCCAGGCCAATGCCCACCAGGACGATGCGCAGGATCCACTTGTCCTTCAAAGCGCCCCAGGAGGTGGACTTTGATTCCTTTTCCTCGTCCGCAAGGTGCTTGACGTCGGCCATTTCCGCCTCGGCCCGCTCCACGGATCGGATGGTCTTCAGGACCACCAAGGCTTCCTCCGAGCGGCCTTTCGAAATGAGCCAGCGCGGCGATTCAGGCATCCGCAACATGCCGAAGAAGAGGGCGATGGCCGGCAGCGCCGCGACGGCGAGCATGACGCGCCAGACTCCCCCGAACTCACCCCAGACATTGCCGATGATCGCATTGACCACGAAGGCGGCAAGCTGGCCGATGACGATCATGAGTTCGTTGCGCCCAGCGAGGGAACCACGGATTTCGTAGGGTGCCAACTCGGCGAGGAACACGGGAACCACCGTAGAGGCACCACCAACGGCGAGGCCCAGAATGACGCGGCCCACCACCATCACTTCGAAGCTTGGCGCAAAGACGCAGGCCAGCGTTCCGGCAAGGAACAGGACCGCCAGCAGGATGATGGTCTTCCGACGCCCCCAGGAATCGGACAGTCGGCCGCCGCCCACGGCTCCTGCAGCTGCCCCGAAGAGCAGGGAGCTGGTGACTACGCCTTCCGTCAGCGGCGTAAGGCCGAGGTCCGCCGTCATTGGCCGCAAAGCCCCGTTGATGACACCGGTGTCGTAGCCGAACAGGAGGCCGCCGAATGTGGCCACCAAGGCAACGAGGCCCAGGCGCTTACGGTGCGGGCCGTTGGTCAGCGGAGGAAGGACAACGCCGTGGGCGCCTTCCCGTCGCGTTTGCGTAGCGGACATCAGGACTCCTTTGTCAGTGTGTTGCGGGTCATACTCTCCCGCTCTAAAACTAGACTAACGCGCGAAAGTCTTAAATGTAAGGTCAAACTAACAAATGAAGTAAATGGTCATTTCGCGCCATGGCAAGATGGAGGACATGGCCCCCGACCACCGGCACCGTCCAGCTACCCAAAGTGATGTCGCCCGCGAGGTCGGCGTGTCCAGGACACTCGTGTCGTTCGCGTTCCGTGGCGCACCCGGGGTCAGCGGCCAAACCAGGCAAGCCATCTTTGACGCAGCCAAACGGCTCGGATACCGGCCCAACGCCGCAGCCGCCGACCTCGCTCGCAAGCACCGCTCCGCCGTCGGGCTTCATCTGATGGACATCCGCAACGAGGTTTACGCCGATATCCTCAGCGGCGTGCGCATGGCGCTGCCCCAGGACAGCAACCGGCTGATCCTGAGCGTCTCGCGATCCGTTGACGGCGTGGACCAAGGCGCACTGGAGTCCCTGATTGAGGCCCGGGTAGGAATCATCATTGCCGCGACGCTGCTGGACTCCGACGAACACGTCCGCGAACTGGCCCGGATCGTCCCGCTGGTGAGCGTCACCCGCCCGGTCGATGGAGTGGACAGCGTATATTCAGACGACGCCGCGGGAGCGCGGGCCGCCACGCAGCACCTTCTCGGCTTGGGGCACACGAGGATCGCCCACCTGGCCGGCCCGCTGTACGACGGCCACATCGTCCGCCGCCAAAGCTATGAACAAACAATGCGCGACGCCGGGCTGAAGCCACTGACGCTGGCAGCGGACGACTTCACCCAGGATGCCGCGCAAAGGGCCGCCACCCAGTTACTGCTGGAGGCGGACCGCCCCACCGCCATCTTCACGCATAACGACCAATTCGCCCTGGGTGCCCGGGAAGCCACGTACGCCCTGGGCCTGAGCATCCCGCGCGACGTGTCCTTGGTGGGATACGACAATTCGAGGACGGCCCGGCTTCACGGCATCGAGCTCACATCCGTGGACCTCCATGCCGTCGAGCTGGGACAGTGGGCGGGAGCGGTGGCGCTGGATCGGCTCAACGACCCCGAGGTTCCCATCGCCGACAAGAAGCTCGCACCGGAGCTGGTGGTCCGCACGTCCACTGCGCCGCCGGAAAGCGCGCGTTAGACGTGGTGCAAGCAGGTGGTGGCCACACCCCAAATGGTCAGCTCCGACATCGCCGGCACCCTGATGTCCGGGAACTTCGGATTGTCAGCCTGCAGCACCACCCCTGACGACGTGATGCGGAGCCTCTTGATGGTCAACTCGCCGTCCAGGACAGCAACGACGACGGACCCGTCCTTGGGTTCGAGCGCGCGGTTGACGATGAGCTCATCCCCGTCACTGATCCCGGCCCCTTCCATGGATTGCCCGGTAACCCTGACCACAAAGGTGCTGGTGACATCCTTGATCAGATGCTCATTGAGATCGATCCGCCCATCGAAATAGTCCTGAGCCGGCGAGGGATACCCTGCCGCCACAGTCACCGGAGCCAAGAGCACCGATATCAGGGAAAAGCCCGCATCTATCACGCGGGGGCCGACGATCACGCCCACAACACACCTTTATTCGAATATATGTTCGATACTCGAGTGTACAGCTCCTAGCGAACAACCCGATACCGCACGTGGGTGACCAGACCCGTGCCACCCACCTCCGCAGGCTCAAGCCGGAGATCCCCGACGCCATCCAGAAGCCGCTCGCCGCTGCCAAGAATGACCGGCGAGATGTGGAGCCGGAGCTCGTCCATCAGTCCCGCTGAGAGGAACTGCCGTGCGGTCTGCGCTCCTCCGGCGATGGCTACGTCCTTGGTCCCGGCGGCTTCACGGGCACGGTCCAAGGCAGCCTCGATTCCGTCCGTGACGAAATGGAAAGTTGTGCCGCCCTGCAGCTCCAAAGGCTCTCGCCGATGATGGGTGAGGACGAAAACTGGTGCGTGATACGGCGGTTCTTCTCCCCACCACCCGCGCCAATCCGCGTCCCAGGCTTCGGGCCCCGGGCCGGCGAACATGTTCCGGCCCATGATGAACGCACCGGCTTCCAGGATGCCGGCAACCTCGGCCGCGTTGGCTTCGCGTTCCTCGAACTGCCAGCGGTGAAGGCGTTCGCCACCCTCCCCCAACGGCTGTTCGAAGCTCTGGCGGGGTCCGGCAACGAATCCGTCCAAGGACATGGTGAGATCGCAGGTGACTCGGCTCATCCGCCCATCCTGCCACCGTCCGCCCGGGGCGCATAGGAACAGCTAGGAAACGTTGAACCCGCCGTTGCTGTGGAGGATCTGCCCGTTGATCCACGAGCCCGCATCGGAGAACAGGAACCGCACCAGGTTGGCGGTATCCGAGGCCGTGCCGAGCCGTCCTGCCGGAGTGGCCCCGGTGGTCCACCCGCGGATGGCATCGTCCATCCAGCCGGTGTCGATGGGGCCGGGATTCACCACGTTGGCCCGGATCCCGCGGTGGGCGAGTTCAACAGCTGCGGCTGTGACGATGCGATCCAACGCACCCTTGCTGGCACCATAGGGCAGGTTGTGCACAGTGTGGTCACTTGTCAGGGCCACGATCCGTCCGCCGGCTTCACCCGGAGCGGCGTCCGGCAGCTGCTCTGCAAAGGCCTTGATCAGCAGCCACGTGGCGCGCGCGTTCACGGCAAAGTGGCGGTCCCAGCTCTCCAACGACGTCGTCAGGACCGAGCTATCCACCGACTCACAATGCGACATCACCAACCCGCTCACCGGCCCCAATCGTCCAGCTGCAGCGATCAGCTCCGCCGGAACGGCGGGATCGCCCAAGTCCCCGGCAACAAGCTCGACGGCGGCGCCCAGTTCCCGGCACTCGGCGGCGATGGACTCAGGATCGCCAGGGGACGACTCCATTCCCAGGCGTTGGTCGTAGGGCTGCCAGTAATTCAGCGCGAGGTCCCACCCATCGCCGGCGAGCCCGACCGCCAGCGCGGCTCCAAGGGAGCGGCGCCTCCCCACACCCGTGACAACAGCAACTTTCGATCGTTTCTCCAAGCCCATGCTCCGACCCTATGCGGCAGAGCGGGCGGGTTCTACGCTGAACCTGTTCACATCCGCGAAGATCCGCGAAGAGAGGGCGGCCATGGCACGGGATCCACAACCCACATTGGAGCAACTGAACATCCTCGTCGGCGAGTGGGAGACGTCCATCCAGGGCGTGGAAGCCCACGGCCGGACGACCTTCGAGTGGCTGGAAAGCGGAGGTTTCCTCATCCAGCGCTCCACGGTCCAGAGGGCCGAGTACCCCAACGCAGTGAGCGTCATAGGTGCCACCGGCTCGGATGGTGCTTTCCAGCAGCACTACTTCGACTCACGCGGCGTCGCACGGATCTATGACATGACGCTCAAGGACAATGTGTGGACCCTTTTCCGGGATGGACCGGACTGGCCCCAGCGCTTCGTTGGCCGCTTCAGTGCGGATGGCAACACCATCAACGCCCGTCTGGAACGGGGCACCTACCCCGGCGGCCCGCTGGAACACGACTTTGACATGGTGTACACCCGGACCGGCGGCCACTGACGTTCACGCCACCGGGTTAGTCCACCTCATTTACAGATCCCCTGCCCGGTGGGAACATAAGGCCCATAGTCCGCGGAGGCATCGTCCGGCCACGCCCGGTACCCGCCTTTACAGCTGTCTTGTCAAGCTCTCCTCTGAGAGGAACGGCCATGGGTCGTCTGGGGTCCGGGAACAGTGGGGATGCGGGTTTTGAACCCGCCTCCGATCCCCCGCGCCACCGGGCAGGCGGCATCGAAAAAGTTGACGCCGTGGTGGTGGGTTCTGGTTTCGGCGGTTCAGTGGCCGCCCTCCGGCTGGCCGAGGCCGGCCAATCCGTAGTTCTCATGGAACGCGGCAAGCCCTACCCGCCCGGCAGCTTCGCGCGCTCGCCGGCGGAAATGGGCCGGAACTTCTGGGACCCGGACCGCGGGTTGTACGGGTTGTTTGATGCGTGGACCTTCCGCGGCACCGAAGGACTGGTCTCCAGCGGCCTCGGTGGCGGTTCCCTGATCTACGCCAACGTCCTGCTGCGCAAAGACGAAAAATGGTTCGTCAAGGAGTCGCCCGTTCCGGGGGGTGGTTATGAGAACTGGCCCTTTACCAGGGCGGACCTCGATCCCTACTACGACGCCGCGGAAGCGATGCTCCAGCCGGTCCCCTACCCGTACCGGGACACGGCCAAGACCACGGCCATGGAGAAGACCGCCGCCAACCTTGGCCTAGCCATCAGCAGGCCGCCCATCGCCATCACGTTCGCCGCCGGACCGGGCAAGGAACCGCGAACCAACCAAGCCCTGCCCCTGCCCGGTTACGGCAGCGTCCACGGCCCGGACACGTTCCGCACGACGTGCACGCTGAGCGGCGAATGCGACATCGGCTGCAACGCCGGCGCAAAGAACACCCTGGACCACAACTACATCTCCGCGGCCGCCGCCAAAGGCGCAGACATCCGCCCCCTCCATGACGTCCGCGGTATCCGGCCCTTGAATCCGGTCACCAACGGCGGAGGCTACGAGGTCCGGTACGTGGTGCACGATCCCGAACACCACGGGGGTCTCCTCACGGAACGGATCATCCATTGCCGCCGGCTCATCCTGGGAGCGGGCACGTTCGGCACCAACTTCCTCCTCCTCCGCAACCGCGGCTCGCTGCCGGCCCTCAGCGACGCACTGGGGACGCGCTTCAGCGGCAACGGCGACCTCCTGACGTTCATCATGGATGCGAAGACTCCCGCCACCAACGGTTCGCGGCCCGGCGTCCGGACCCTCACCGGCAGCCGCGGGCCCGTCATCACCACCGCGATCAGGGTCCCCGATTCCAATGACGACGACGGCGATGGTCGCGGCTACTACGTGGAGGACGCCGGGTACCCGGCCTTCATGAACTGGCTCATCGAAACCGCCCAGCTGCGCACCGCCGCCAAGCGGACCGCCAAGGTGGCCGGGCAGCTGCTCAAGGACAGACTGTTCGACGCCGGCCGCTCCAATGTATCGGCCGACCTCGCCGCCGCCCTGGGTGACGGCCGGTTGTCCTCCAGTTCGGTGCCGCTCCTGGGAATGGGCAGGGACATCCCCGACGGCGTCATGACCCTCCGCGACGGGAGGCTCGCGATCGCTTGGACCATGGCCACGTCCACCGAATATTTCGGCCGGGTACGCGAAACCATGGCCTCAATCGCCAAGGACCTGGACGGCGACTTCATCGACAACCCGTTCTGGTGGGCCAAGCGCGTCATTACAGTCCACCCGATTGGGGGCGCACCGTCGGGCAGGCACCCGGCCGAAGCCGTGTGCGATTCGTACGGCGAGGTGTTCGGGTACCCGGGCCTGTATGTGGTGGACGGTGCCGCGATGCCCGGCCCGGTGGGCGCCAACCCGTCCCTGACCATTTCCGCCTTCGCTGAGCGCACGTGCGCGCACATCCTGGACGCCGCCGGCCAACCCGACAAAACCGGCAAAGCCGACCAACCTGACCAACCCGGCCAAGCAGGACACCGCGGCCTCACCCCGACGGACGCCGCAGGCACCCCGGAGTCGGCGGGCGCCGTCGTCGACGTCGGTGCATCGGCTCCCCGCGCCCTGGCGCCGGACGCCACCAAAGGCAAAGGGGCACAGGCGGAACAGCCCGCGAGCGCCGTGACCGAGGTGATTGAAGCGGGTACCCGCGGCCTGGGACTGCCGGGCAAGCCCTCCACCAGTGGAGGCGGGCCGACCTCCGTCCGGTTCACCGAGCAGATGCATGGCTGGTTCAGTCCCGGCGTCACCGATCCCGGGAAGGGGCGGAACCTGGGCAGGGACCGGAGCCGGAAGATCATGTTCGAGCTGACCATCACGGCTGAGGACATTGATGCCTTCGCAGCCGATCCTGCCCACCCCGCCAAGGCTGAAGGCTACGTGTTGGCGGATTATTTCGGCGGGAGGATGCCAGTGGAACGCGGCTGGTTCAACCTGTTCGTCGCCGATGCGTCCGACGACGGCAGGCCAGCCAGGCGCATGCTCTACCGCTTGTGGTTGCGCGACCCCGGAGGTACGCCGTTCACGTTCACCGGCCACAAACTCATCCACAACGACGCAGGCCTGGACGTCTGGCAGGACACCACCGTCCTGTACGCCACGATCCTCCGCGGACATGTGCCACCGCCGGAAACAGCCGCACACAACCAGGACCACCCCGACCAGGACGGCGTGGTGGGTGCCGGAATCCTCTACATCCGCCCCCTCGATTTCGCCAAACAACTGACCACGTTCCGCGCACAAGGCCCCCAAGCCATCACGGGCCTGGCCACCTTCGGGAAACTGTTCGCCGGCGAGCTGTGGCAGGTCTACGGGCGCGCACTCCGGCGGGTCCCGTTCCCACTCAAGCCGAAACGATGAAGAGCCGGGAACTGGCGAAACACCACGCCGTCCTGGGCTTCACTCCCCAGGCGGCGGTCCGTTGGCTCTCGCCCATGTCCTTGGCGCGGACGGCGTTGAAAGTCATGGCTGCCACCGTCTTTGCCGACTTCGGCGACAAACGGGAACTCGAGGGAGGCTTCCCCGCCGACCCCCTGCGCTTGGACAAACTTCCTGTGCCCGGCCAACCGGCACAGCCGCCGGTCAGCAGTCGCGGACTTCCGGGCCCGGCTGAGCTCACCGAAGAACGGGCCGCCGGACAGGCCACCACCGAACTGTGGCTCGACTACGCCGCAGACCTGGGCGACGGGTTCGACGCCACGTACACGGTGGCCTCACTCCTTGCCAAGGACACGTTGACAGTAGAAGGCCAGGAACTCCAGCGCGGCAAGGTCCTGGTCCTGGGCGGGGACGAAGTGTATCCAGTGGCCTCCCCCGCCGCGTACGAAAACCGCATGGTCGGGCCGTACCGGATGGCGTTGCCCAAAGCCCCGGCTCCCCCCGCCGTCATGCTCGCCCTCCCCGGGAACCACGACTGGTATGACGGCCTCACCTCGTTCATCCGGCTGTTCACCCGGCAACGGAACATCGGCGGCTGGCGGACCATCCAGACCCGCAGCTACTTCGCCGTACGGCTGACGGGCGAATCACCGGCAGGCGGCCGCCGCGGAACACCCGGCTGGTGGCTCCTGGGCCTCGACAGCCAGCTCGGCCAGTACATCGACGAACCCCAACTGGACTACTTCTACCGGAACGTCACCCTCCAACTGCAACCCGGCGACGCCATCATCCTCTGCGTCGCCGCCCCCTTCTGGGTAGACGCGGCCGAACCCGGAACCAACGAGTTCCGCCAAGTGAACTTCTTCGAGCAGGACTACCTCCGCCGCCGCTTCGACCCGGAAACCGGACTCTTCCAAGCCACCGGTGCCAGCGTCCGGCTCTGGCTCACCGGCGACCTCCACCACTACTCCCGCTACGAACAGCGGGCGCCCGGCGAACCTGAACACCTCCCACCGGATCCCGCCCGAACCCAAATGATCACCTGCGGACTTGGCGGCGCCTACCTCTCCGATGCTCACTGGCTCCCCGAGGACCTGGTGCTCCCGGCGCCCTCGGCCACCCCCGGGGAATCAGCCGGGGTGCGGGGCGACCCGCCAAAGCCCGCCGCCCGGCGCTTCACCCGCATGCCCGCCATCTACCCCGGCCCCGCCGACTCCCGGCAACTTGGGCCACGCCTTGCGAACCCCCTCTCCCCCTACTGGCTGCCCGTCCGGAACCCGGGCTTCGGCGTGTCACTGGGCATCGTGCACGTCATCGCCGCCCTGACGCTCTGGACCGTCTTCAGCGCTTTCCGTGGAGAGTCGTTCGTGGACAGCCTCAGGAGCCTGACCCAAGGGAACACTCCCCTGCTGCTGGCCGCTTTGGTCCTTGCCATGCCGCTGCTGCTCGCCATCGTGGCACTCCTCGCACGCGCACTGGGACTGGCCAAGGCAGGCATCGTGGTCTTTGCCCGAGGCGCGCTCTACCAACTCTCCGCGCTCGCGGTGAGTGCCGCCGTCGTGATCCTGGTTCCTTGGCCCCGCGGCTGGCCGGACTTCGTGATCCTGCTCCTGGCCCTCGCGCTGGTGCATCTGGGCGGGTGGGCGTTCGGCAGCGAGGCCTTCGCCCTGTACATCCTGGCGACGCCCAGCGGCGAGGTGTCGTCCTGGAAGATGTCGGGTCAATCCATCGAGGACCACAAAGGCTTCCTCCGCATCCATCTCACCCCCGACGGAAACCTCACCGTCTACCCGCTCATGGTGGACGCCGTCTGCCGAGACTGGCAGTTGGCGATGAACGACGACGCGCGGCTGGTTCCGGCGTCGGGTCTACCGGCGGTGCGGCTGCTTGAAGAACCCATCACCATCGCACGGAAGGGAACCCCGCCATGATCATCACCCGTGCCGAGCACCGGACCGAGGTCATTCCGTTCCGTGCCCGGGACAACACACCCCTGAGCCTGGTCCACGTCACCTCGCCTGCGGAAGTCACCAAGGGGCCAGTGATTTTGGTCCACGGATCAGGAGTACGGGCGGAGCTGTTCAGGCCACCGGTCAGGACCACGATTGTGGACGTGCTCCTGGAAGACGGCTGGGACGTGTGGATGCTCAATTGGCGGGCGTCCATCGACTTGGACCCGCTGTCATGGACGCTCGCCGACGCTGCAGTGTACGACCATCCGGCCGCCGTCGAGCATGTCCTGGACGCTACCGGCGCGGACACCATGAAAGCCGTGATCCACTGCCAGGGCTCAACCTCGTTCACCATGTCCGCCGTCGCGGGCCTGCTGCCGCAGGTGGACACCATCGTGTCCAACGCGGTGTCCCTGCACCCGGTGGTCCCGGCGTTCTCGCGCCTGAAGATCGACTACCTGACGCCGGTGGTCAAAGTGTTCACGCCGTACCTGTCGCCGTCGTGGGGGTACAAGTCACAGGGCTACTTCACCCGGGCCATCCGGGGGTTGGTGAAGGCCACCCATCACGAATGCGACAACACCGTCTGCAAAATGGTCAGCTTCACGTACGGCAGCGGCCGCCCGGCCCTCTGGTCCCACGAAAACCTCGACGACGCCACTCATCAATGGCTCAGTGGCGAGTTCGCGGAGGTGCCAGTGACGTTCTTCGAGGAAATGGGCCGCAGCATCAAGGCAGGGCACATGGTGGCAGCCGGAGACCACCCCGAACTGCCGGACAATTTTGTAGCCCAGGCACCCCGAACCGAGGCCCGTTTCGCTTTCATCGCAGGTGTGGACAATCTGTGCTTCCTACCCGAAAGCCAGCAACGCACCTTTGAGTTCTTCCAAAAGCACCGCCCCGGCAAGGACTCGCTGCACCTCATCCCCGGCTACGGCCATTTGGACGTCTTCTTCGGCGACCACGCGTGGCAGGACACCTTCCCCGTCATCGTCCAGGAGCTGAACTCATGAAAACCCTCACCGAGCTGGTCACCCCATTGATGAAGCTCATCCCCTCGCCTGTGCCCCGCCGGCAGGAGCGTCTCCGCGGCCAACACGCCCTGGCCGACGGCATCAAGTACGTCATGCCCGTCAATTCCGATGACTCACCCGTCCTCATGGCCGCTTTCCCCATCAACAAACGGGCAGCGGCGGCGGCCCTCCCCGGCAGGGAAATGCGCCCGTTCGGCCTGGGCGGCAAAGGCCTGCTGGTAGTCACGGTGGTCAACTACAAATCCACGGACATCGGCAAGTACATCGAGTACTCGCTGGCCATCGCCATCACGCACGGCAGCCGGCCTGCCCCGCCCATCCTGCCGCTGATCTTCCAAAAGACGTTCAAGCTGGGGCAATTCGTGGTGGACCTGCCCGTCAGCACGGAGGTCTCCGTCAAAGGCGGCAAGGGGATCTGGGGCATGCCCAAACACCAGGCGAACCTGGACTTCGTGGTGACGGACTCCACCGTTTCCGCCCAATACGACAAGGACGGCCAGCTCGGTTGCTACATAGAAATCGAACGGCCCGAACCTCTCGGACTGCCGCTGAAACTCGCGGCGTCCAACTACTGCGCCTTCCGCAACATGCTCTGGAAATCGGACATCTACTTCGAAGCCGCCGGAGACATCGCCCTCGGAGCCCAAGCAAAGGCGCGCCTCATCCTGGGTGACGCGCCCGGCGTCGAACCCTTGAAGAAGCTGAAGGTGGAGGACAAACCAATCTTCACGGCATGGCTGCCGCAAGCGCACGGCGTCCTGGACGACCACTACGAAGCCTGGTTCCTGACCGCGCCCACGGAAGCCGGAGCCGCGGCCGTCAGCGGCGGAGAGATGATGGACAGCGTCGTTGGCCTGGGCCAAGGGCAAGTGTGGCTGGCACCCCCTGACCGCAGCCGGATCCCGGGCGCCGGCACCGCGGCCCCGGACGCAACGCCCGGCGGTGCCCGGTGAACTGGCTGCTGCTGATCAACGCCTTGTACTTCCTGTTCGGCGCCACCATGTACGTGGGCACCATGTGGGTCCTCAAGCTATTCCTCTACCCCACGTGGCGCTCCCTGGCACGCGAGAACGTGGACATGCACTTCGGCATCCCCACCCGGGCGGCCACCAAGTTCTTCACCATCGTGGTGCCCGTCATGTTCATCAGCGGCGGCATCCTGGTGTGGTCGGAATGGGGCACCGTCCGCGTCATTCCCGCCATCATCTGCCTGCTGGGCATCATCGTGCTCACGTGGGTGGGGCAAGGCATCATCATCCCCATCAACATCCGCATCCGCGGCGGCGACTTTGCCGACGACGCCGAACTCCGCACGCTCCTGCAACGGTGGATGGTGCTCAACGACATCCGTTTCTACGTGTCCACACTGACGTGGGCGGCCATAGTCTGGCTGCTGGTGGACCGCGGCGATTTGTTGGAGTCGTTCGCGTGAGCGCCGGCCAGCACACGGGATCCCGGAAACCGCACCTTCCAGGAACGGTGGCTTGGGCAGCTGCCGATCCCCTCAGGGCAGTCCTCGCCGTGATCGCCGTCATCACCGTGGTCACCGGCGCCGTCCAAGTCCCGTTCGGCGGCGCCGTGCTCCAACTCATCGGGGCCGAGTCCACACCCGAAACCCGCCAGCTCTTCGGCACGGTCGGCATGTTCATGGTGGTGGTGGGCGGACTGCTCCTCCACACCCTGCTCAACGCCGTCCCATCACCAGAGGTCGTCCTCTGGTCCGGCATCCAAAAGACCGGGGCGTTCGGCGCCGTGGGCATCGGGGTACTCAACGGCGTCTTCTCCCCCATCGCACTGCTGGTCGCCTTCTTCGACCTCGCGACGGCGATCCTCTTGTTCATCTATTGGCGGCGGATCAGCGCAGCTGCTCCGGAACTGGGCAACGTCAGCCCTCAAGGCCGGGGCCGGACGGCATGAAGCGGTCCCTGGTGCTCGCAGGAGGCGGGATGCGCGTGGCCTGGCAGGCCGGCGTCATGAAGGCGCTCGAAGAGGAGGGCCTGGAATTCCACCACGTCGATGGCACCTCGGGCGGAATCCTCACCGCCGGGATGCTGCTCTCGGGAATCTCCGCCAAGGAGATGTGCACCCGATGGTCCGGGGTAGATGTCAAGGACTTCGGCTCCGCCCTGCCGTTCCGTCACTACGTGAAAGGGCCATGGTCGCTCCCGGCCATCGGGGATGCCGACGGAATCCTGGACGAGGTCTTCCCGGCCCTGGGGATCAGCGACTCCGCAATCCGCAGTCGCGCGGCGCAACCGGGCGCCGTCGAAGGCTCCTTCAACGTGGTGGAGTTCACCGAAAAACGGTGTCACGCGATCGACGCCACCGGCATCGACGCCGAACTCATGGCCGCCGGGATGTCGCTGCCGATCTTCCTGACACCGTTGCGGCGCGACGGCCAGATCTGGACCGACGCGGTGTGGGTGCGCGACGCGAATGTCGCCGAGGCCCTGCGACGCGGCGCCGATGAAGTGTGGCTGATCTGGTGCATCGGCAACGCACCGTACTGGGGAGACGGCCCCTTGGAGCAGTACGTCCACATGATCGAAATGAGCGCCATGGGCGCCCTTCTTGCGGATTTCGAGGCCGCCGCAGCCGGTGGGCGCGACTTCGTGCTGCATGTGGTGCGGCCAGAGCATCCGCTACCCCTGGATCCCGAGTTCTATTTGGGCAGGATCGACGCGGACACGCTCATCGCCATGGGTTACCGGGATGCGCGCGCATACCTCGACGCCATGACACCGGCCGGTCTCGTCAAAGACGCCGGCTGCACCGCCATGACCGAGCCCGCTCCGGGGGTCCGCTTCAACGACACTCTCCGAGGCGAATTGGACGGCTCCCCCATCACTTTCAAGGGCACCGTGGTGCTGCCCTCCGTGGGCACAGACGAACCGCCGCACCTCACGGGCTTCCTCGACCACCCGCAGTTCGGCCGCATCTTCCTGGCCGACGGCCGTGTGGAGACAGTGGGCGACCAGGTCAGCTACCGTGCCCGGATAAGGCTCGACGGCGGGTGGCAGGACATGGCGGTAACGCGGACCTTGCGGAATGATCCAGGTCCGGATGCGTGGGCGGACACGCGGCTGGCGCAACTGAGCTTCGGGGAATCCCGGGCCGAATTGACCATGAGCCTGGCCGACACCGCCGGGCTTTTGGCCTCTGTTGAACCGGTCGGCGCGCACGGCTTCGTGGACCGCGCCGCTGCGGCAGCCGGATTCGCCGCGAACGGGCTGCGCGAGCTGCTGCGCCGGTACTGAATTCCTGGCACCCCAGCCAACTACCAGGCGTCGACCTCACCGCCTATCTGCGCGAATGTGATCTACGTTATTACCGGCCGGTAAACAGCAGGCTACGGAACGACGAAAGATGGCAACAGCGGGGAAACACCCGCGAAAAACCGGACATCTACGCTGATGATCAACAGCACCAAACAGGTCATCAGCGAAAGGGCCACCCATGTCCGCCACCCCGTCCGTAGCGTCCCTCCACATCGTCATCGCAGGCGCAGGTCCTGCGGCCCAGGCTTTGGTGCGGCGGCTGGCTGGCACCCCGGATCCCCGGCAACGCTCCTTTGGCGGCACCATCACCGTGCTCAGCAACCGCGACGAATGCCCGGATGCCCTCCTTGAACTCGCGGAGCTCCCGCAGGTCTCAGTCCGCTTCGGCCAAGCAGCCAGTTTCATCGACGCCGACGCCAAGATCGTCACCACTGTGGACGGGATGGAGTTCTCCTACGACCAGTTGGTCATCGCCACAGGTTCGGCCCCCGCGCTCCCGCCGGTAACGGGCGCTGAATCCGGTCTGAGCTACTCCACCATCGACGACGCCGCCGGCATCGGTGAAGCCGTCAAGGACGTCACCAGGCTGGTGGGCCGCCGGCCCCTGGGAATCCTGGTGGGCAACGGACCGGCCGCAGGCCAGGCTGAGGCCGTATTGCGGGCCCGCGGAGTCCGCCCCGTCCGCACCACCCTCCGCCCTGCCGCCGTCATTCCGTCCCTGGCCGGTTCCACCCTCCCTGCCACGGGCATCCTCTTCGAAGACGGCAGCAGCATGAACGGCGATCTTGTGGTGCTCGCCGAGGAACGCACCGCCCGCAACGACCTCGCCCTGAGCGCCGGCCTCCTGACAGCGCCCGACGGCGGCATTGCAGTGGGGCGCGACCTCGCCACCGCCGTCCCGGGCATCTGGGCTATCGGCGACGCCGCTTCCTGTGACGGCCTCCGACTTGGTCTGCTCCTCTCGGCCGAATCGTCGGCGCTGCTGTGCGCCTCGGGCTTGATGCTGGGAGCAATGGGCCGCGAACCCCAGGCTGCACTGGCTGCATAGCCGGTGTGACCATCGGCCGCGCTCATGCTGCGAGTGTCCCAGCGCGACGGGCGAATTTGAGCGCCTTGGCACGCTTGTGCAGCCGGCGTCGATCGCGTCGGGACTGTGCCCCTCCGGTGGTGACTTCCTGAACCATATTCCGTGGGGCGTTTCGGACTCGCACGTGCCCCGGCAATCGTGGTGCTTTGGACTGGTGCTTGTGTCCGGTGGGGGTGCTGACTTCCAAGGAACGCCCGTCCCCCGGCAGCATTTCGGCGGTCCAGCCGGGGTTTTCCTTGGTGTGGTTGCAGGCTTCGCAGAGTCCTGCGCCGTTGTCGGCCGTAGTGGTGCCGCCCGAGCGCCACGGGATGATGTGGTCGATGTGCCGGATGGGCGCGTCGCAGTAAGGGGTGCGGCAGGTATCGTCGCGGATTTCAATGAAACGTCTAAGCCGCGGTGGGAAGATCCGGGCCTTAGAGTCCATAGTCAGGAGCTCGCCGGTGCCGGGTGCGGCATAGAGCCGACGGAGCCACACGGTGAACTCATCCCCTGTGCCAACAAGAGTTCTGGCCCACTCCGAAGGAACAATTCCGTAACCCTTGAGCCGGGCCGGTTCGCTGTCGCCTTGGAGAAGGGTTCGGTCGGTCATGACCAGTTGGACTTCCACGCGGCTGATCCCGCCGCGCTTGCCGGTGAGTCGTTCGACGAGGGTGTCGGCCATGACCTGGCCTCGGGTCCGCGAATCCCCCACGGAACGGGCCGAATCCGCCGTTCGGGTCAGCGCGGCGTAGGCGGCCACCCCCTGGGCGGCGGGCAGCAGGGCTGTCAGGTAGGTCATGGCGTCCGGTGCTGGGCGCAGGTTCACGGTCCGTTCGGCGGCGGCGTGGCTGGCGCGTTGGGCCACCGAGCGGGGATCACGGCGATACGCTGCGGCCTTCGCGGCGGCGATGATGGCCCGGTCACCCTTCCCCTCGAACGTCCCGGTATCGGCTGCGAGCTCCTCGTCCACGGCGGACCGGTCCTCGACAGACAGGCCGGCGGTTTCTTTCACGAGCAGGGTCGCCCGCCACTCATTGAGCTGGCCCGACTCCAAGGCGGCCATGGTGCGGGGCATCTCCGACACCAACGCCTTCGCCAACCGCAGAAGCCGGGCCCCACGGTTCGGAGACTCCCGCCGCGCCAACGCCACCTGCGCTCCAACGTCCTGGCCTTGCTCAGAAACGGGCACACCAGTTGCCGCCTGAGCTCGCCGCCGGGAGCGGTCAAACGCGACAGCGACCCGCGCTTGCAACCCCGCAATGGCCGACTTCAGCTCCTCCAGTCCCCGCAACTGGTCGATCAGGGCCTTATCACTTAAGGCAGGTCTGATCGAAGCCACGGCAGCGCGGAGCTCTTCTACGCTGCTGCCAGTTAACCCACACCGAATCCCGTCCATACGAACACTCTTCCAGCACCCGGACGCCATCATCCCGCCCGGAACCGCCTATGTGGAAAACCAGCGAGGATGTTGGCCCGGCAGACCGGAACGGCCTACCGCGCTGTGGCAAGATGGTCCTTTGACGGGCAGTGACAACCCTGCGGCCACCGGGCCGGCCACGCCCTGCACGGAAGGATCCCATGAGCAACGAAGCCGTCGCCCCTGCAAACATCGCCGCGTACATCGACCACACACTGCTGAAGCCCGAGGCCAGCCAGGCTGACGTCCTCAAGGTTTGCGCCGAGGCCGCCGAGTACAAGTTCAAGTCTGTTTGTGTGAACCCGATCTGGGTCAAGACTGTCACGAAGGCCCTCAAGGGTTCGGGTGTCTTGACATGCTCGGTGATCGGGTTCCCCTTGGGGGCCACCCCCAGCGACGTCAAGGCTTTCGAGGCACGCGGCGCCGTGCTGGATGGCGCCGACGAGATCGACATGGTCATCAACATGGCGGCCGCCCGCGCCAATGACAAGGGCGCACTCGTGGAGGACATCACAGCCGTCGCGGAGGCGGTCCACGCCGGCGGAGCCATCCTGAAGGTCATCATCGAGACCTCCATGCTGAGCGATGAGCAGAAGGTCCTCGCGTGCCAGGCATCCGTGGAGGCCGGAGCCGATTTCGTCAAGACCTCCACCGGTTTCAACGGCGGCGGAGCCACGGTGGAAGACGTTGCCCTGATGCGGCGCACTGTGGGACCGGACCTGGGCGTCAAGGCCTCCGGCGGAGTGCGCTCCCTGGCCGATGCACAGGCTATGATTACTGCTGGTGCAACACGTATCGGAGCGAGTTCCGGAATTGCCATTGTCAAGGGTGAACAGGGTTCATCCGCCTACTGAGGCTTCCGCGACCGCCAAGGATTTTTGAGCCCTGCGGGGCCGAGGAGGAATGAATGTCCAAGAACGCAACCAGCGCCCCCATTGAAAAAGAAAACAACCTCGGCACAAGCATTGCGCTGTTCGTGGTCATGATCGTGCTCTTCTTGGGCGCTATCTACTCTTTGTCATTCCTGAGCCTCGAAAACCCGTGGCCGATGGCTGTCTGCCTGGGTCTGTTCGCCCTGGCGTTCTGGATTCCGCAGACCATTCTCGGCCGTTCCGACTCCGCCGGCGAAAGCTAAACCCTACATGTCAAGGAATGGTCCGGGCTATTGCCTGGACCATTCCTGTTTAACCTCCCGGAAACCGCGGAACGATAGGTTGTTGCCATGAAATCTGCGGGTCCAAAAGCTGCCGTACTGGTCATTGCTTTGGCCGCCGCAGGATTGGGAATTGCCGTGGTGGCGGCCCGGCCTGGCGCCCAACCGGCGCCGGGGGCAGCGTATTGCAGCGCGCCAGGCAGCCAAGCCACCAGCGTGGAAAACTTCACCGTCACGGGCTACCTGGACCCGGAGGACACTTCCACGTCGCTGCAACAGCTCATTGATTCCGCGTCCAAGGGCGGCGGGGCGATCGTGCAATTACCGGCGGGCACTTTCACCCTTGGCCGCCCCTTGATCCTCAAGAGCAACGTTGCCTTGAAGGGAGCAGGCGCCTCTACGGTGCTGAAGGCAGGGCCCGGATTCCTGGATACCAAAGGGCCGTTCGGCGGCCACCCATTGATCACCACCAACGGGGCCCAGAACGTGACCATAGCCCAACTGACCGCCGACCAAAGCGGTCAGGAACTGGACGGCAATGCATCAGGCCGCTTGTCCGAATACCTGATCGATGTTCGGCACAGCTCCAACGCGTTGGTTGAGGGCGTCCGGACACGGAATCCCTTCACGTACTCCATAGCAGTGGTGGCCAGCAGCAACTTCTGTATCCGCGGCAACGACACCTTGGTGACCAGCAGCGGCAAGTATGACCAACTCGACGGCATCCACATCACTGACTCCAGCGGCGGGATGGTGGAGGGGAACACCATTGACCAGCGCCAGGGAGATGACGGCGACGACGGCTTGGTTGCCCAAACCATCGGAGCACCGGTCCATGACGTGACCTACCGGAACAACAAGGTCCGGGGCGGGTCACACGGCTCCGGAATGCAGCTCGCGGTCGGAACACACGAGATCTACAACATCATCGTGGACAACAACAGGTTCTGGGGATCCCCCGACGGCGTCAAAACGGGGTACTACGACGGCAACGCTCCTGTCCGCGATGTCGCAGTGAAGAACAACTCCTTCACCGATATCCCGGGACCGTGGCTGGATTTCCATGGCGATCTCACGAACATCACAGTGACGGACAACATCACCTGCCAATCAGGCGGCCTGAAGCTCGACGATGCACCGGGCAACGTCGTGTCCAACAACCGGGAATCCTGTTAGTTGCCACCGGGCACAAAATAGGTTTCAGGTTTCAGGGGAATCGTTCCGTCCGGGAAGAGGGCGTCGGCCTGGGTGGCGTACTGGCGGATCCTGGGCACCTTGGACGCCAAACCCTGCTCCCACGTCCAAGGGACGAATCCCTGCCGCGCCAGGCGTGAGGTATCCGGCTGCGAGACCAGGTCATAGGGGAAGTCCGAGTAGAGGACAACGTTGCCGGAATTCCCCATGCCGGCCTCACGGGTGATGAGGTGGTCCACGTGTCTTCCCACTCCCACGGGGCAAAAGAGCAACCCGGCTTTGGTCTGGGCCATGAGCCGGGTTACGTCGTGCTGAAGCTTCCGAATGAGCGCCCTGTCCCCGCGGGCGATCCTTCCCAGGGCAATGTCGAACCTGTACGTGGGATAGCGGTGGGTAATTTCGGGAAGAAGCCTGGCCCAAGCGCTGCTGCCAGGCTTGGGCACCCGGCGTCCGCGGAACAGTGCGTCCACTCCCCCAAGATGCAGGGGCTGGACCCCCATGTCCTGCAACACCGCCAGGTCCTCCGCCTTGCGGGCGGCAAACAATCGGCCAGCATCATGGGCCGAGCACTGCCGCAGGAACGACGAAGCCGCACGGGTGTGCGGCGCGGGAGCCGCCTCGGTAAAGATGGTTGCCACGATGATCTCGCGCCCTTGGGCCTGGGCCTCGATCAACGCCCCGCAGGACAACACGGCGTCGTCGAGGTGCGGGGACAGGAACAGCCACGGCGCATCGCCGGCCAGTGAGCGGTCGATTCTGGAGTGAAGCGGCACGGAAAACCTCTCTAGGGACGCGATTGAAGCTGCGGGGCGGGCCTGGTGTCACTGCGTTCTTTCCCAAACTCAGCCAGTGCTGCGTGGTACGCATCAGCCTGCATATCGGCCAGGCGGTCCCAGTTGAAGCCGGCGGCGAAGGCCCTGCCCTGCTCCCCTGCCTTCTCCAGACCGGATTGGGCATAGCGGTCCGCCAATTCATTGGCGAGGGCGTCGACGTCGAACGCGTCAACCAGCCAGCCTGCACCGGATGGCACGATCTCCCGCAAACACGGGATGTCGAAGGCAACCACGGGCGTGCCCACAGCAAGGGCCTCGATGGCCACCAAGCCGAAGGTTTCCTGCCGTGAGGGAACAACTGCCAGCCGTGCACCGCTCAAGGCCTGGAACTTCGCATCGCCGGACAGCCACCCCAGGAGGCGTACGGAGTCGGAAAGCCCTGCTGCACTGATGGCGGCGCGCAGTTTCGCTTCGTCCGGGCCGGATCCCGCGATGAGCAGCTTGCCCTCGATCCGGTCGGAACATTTCGCCCAGGCTTCCAGCAGCAGGTCCAACCCTTTGCCGGTGAACTCCAACCGTCCGATGCAGAGGATGTCCCGTCCCGGCTTCGGTTGGGGTTTCCAGGCGGCCGGATCCACTCCGTTGCCGATCACGTCCACGTGGACAGCCGGGTTCATGGAGATGAGCCTGTCCGCGATTCCTTGGGAAACGGCTATGGTCCTGCGGTGTCGTCGGACACCCAGCCGTTCGATCCAGTGCAGCGGCACCTTGTACTGCCGCGCTTTGTCCTTGGCATGCAGCCACTGCACCACGCCGACGGTTGGCTTTTTGGTCCAGAGCGGCGCGGCCATGGTGGAGAACGGGGCGAAAAAGTCCTCCACCACCAGGTCCGCAGTTGCGCGGCGCTTCCACACCTCCAGGGGCAACCGGACCACGTATCCGGCCAGACGCATCACCCGGTTGCCGCCTGCACCGATTCCGATCGGCACGTAGTGGACGCCGTCCTGGACCCTCTCCTGCCAGCCCGGATACCGTGTGGTCAGGACCGTCACTTCAAAACCGTTGGCCACCAGGCGTCGGTCGATTTCATGGGTCCTGACCGAGCCTCCGCCCGCTCCCGGCATGCGCGGATCCTCAAAACCCAGATGCAAGATCCTCACAGCCCTACCGTTCCGTCTCATAGTTCTTCGAGGGAATGCCCGTTCCATTGGTGGCTCCGGCGTCGAGATCAGCGGGGGTGACAAACCAGAGGGTCGTCTCACCGTTGGTGGGGCCCGTGGCGCTGACGACAGGCGTGGCATGCTCTTTGAGCCAAGCGAGCATCTCAGGGTTGGCGTAACCGTAGCCCTGGCTGCTCGGATGCGATTGCGTGAGGATGTAGCCGGCTCCGGCGCCCTGCATCAGCGGTGCCGATGGCCACACGCCGAACCGCGGATCATCGGCGAACGCGAATTCACCTGTGCTGTTGGTGACACTCACGCGGGCGTCCGCCGGGAGGTTCACCTTGACCCAGTCCCGCACCTGGACGAATCCGTTGTCCACAGTGAGGGCCGTCCGGACTCCGAGCACCACCGTCAAGGCTACGAAGCACAGACTTGCCACTGCCAGGACCGTGCGGCCTGCTCGATACCGTTCGCTGAGCTCCACCACTACCAGGACCGAGCACAGTACCCCGGCGATCATGACGCCGTACCCGTACTGCTCTTCGAAGGTCCCAAAGACGGCGCTGAACGCACCGGCCGCGCCCAGCGCCAAGCCCGCCAGCCCTATCAGCCGCCGGTCCGCCCGCCGGCTGAAACACAGCAGGGCGCCCGCCACGGGACACAGTGTCAGCAGGAGGTAGCTGGTGCCGAAGTGGCCGCTCTGCTCGATCAGCCGTGCCACGATGCTCGGTGACCCTTCGGCAGTGAACCCGGTGCTCTTTTCGAGTCCGGACGCGCGGAGCAGCCCGCTTGCCTTCGCCTCCACCCAGTCGGGCAGATGTGCCTGCGTGGCCGCAACTGCAAGGTACGCGGCGTACGGCAGGCCCGTTGCGAAAAGCACGACGGCGGCCTTCCGCCACGGGAGGGTCCGCTTCCAGATCACAGCCACCAGTACAGGGCCAACGGTGCAGATGACGAAGAAGTCCTTGCAGAGCACCGCGTACCCCAGCAGGAGCCCCGCCGCGACCAATCGCAGGACAGCCGGCAGCCTCCGCGCTGGCTCACGGGTGCCCAGCAGGACAAGGTAGCCCGCCACGACCGCCGCCATGGCGGCGGTCTCGAGGAACGCGTGGCTGTTGTTGCGCAGGACGAAGGGTTCGAAGGCGAGCACGACGGCGGCGAGCCAGGCCGCCGTCGTACTGGAAAGTCTCCTGACCAGCAAGAAGGCCAGGCCCACGGTGATGGCGCCCAGGGCTGCGTTGAGCCAGCGGAGTTGCAGGACGACATCGACGATGTCGCCGGTGATACCAAAGAGTTTGATGGTTCCGGCCTCAAGCAGGAAGAATCCTGGCGGGTGCAGGAAGAACGGACCATCCGGCAGCGTCGGGAACTGCCCGGCGCTGACTGACTCGCCCAGGCGGACGTACAGCAACTCGTCCACCCACAACTCGAAGCCGCGCTCCAGGCCCAGCGCGCGAACCCCGAAGGCCGCACCCACCACCACGGCGAAAGCCATTGCGGTACTCGAAACCAGCCGGGCCGCTGTTGCGGACAGCCGACCCGTCAGAGGCAGCGATGGCTTGGAGCGGCGTCCGGCCACCTGCGACGGTCCGCCGGACCGCCGTCGTCCTTTAAGGAAAGCAACCACGCCCGGCGTCATGCCCCGCTGGTGCGCGAGGACCGCGAGACCGCTGAGGATTGCCAAGGCCAACCACACCAAGGGCTGCAGTTGGGCGGCCACTGCGAGAAGGGCCAGCAGCGCCGCAGCGCCAGCCATCGACCGGCCAGCGTCTTTGGCCGGTCCAACAGTAGCCAGCACCGGCCACGAAATGCCCGTCACTGCGGCGGCGGCCAGCACGGCGCCGATTGCTGAGCCTATCGCCATTCCGCTGACGGCGTTCAGTTGCCAACCAGTCCACAGACCGCCCACCACCAGGACGCAGGCACAGGCCAGGCCCACCTGGCAGCGGCGATACGCCCGCAAAGCCAGGAGGATGGTGGCCAGGACCGTCAGGCCTGCATAGCCCAAACCGGCCGCGGCAAGCCACGGCAAGAGTTCAAGGGAGCCATGGTACTTCGCCGGGATGATCAGGCCCGCGAGCGCAGGTGGCGCCGTTGCGATGATCACGAAGGCCACCACGGCAAGCTGCCCGAACGAGGCGAAAGCGGCGGCCACTACCTGCCGTACGTTGACACCAGGGCTGCGGAGCAACGGGAAGGCTACCAGCGCTGTCCCGGCCGCCACGTAGATAGGGCCTTTGGCGATGGTCGCCAGCGCCTGGAAGCCCGCGGCTGCGGCCGACCCTCCATCCAAGAATGCCACCACCACTACATCGACACCCACGAGCACGGACACCACGCACAAGACCGAGGCGACATCGCCCGTCTCGGCCCAACGCCATCTTTGCCGGATGACCCCTGGACGCCAGGACAGATCGCGATAAAACGAGCCCGGCACCACCAGGAGGGCCAACGCGCCCAGCGCAAACCCAAGGATCGCTCCTACGGCTCCCCAGGCGAACGCCACCACCACGAGGCTGACCGCGAGCCTGATGGCAACCTCTCCGATAGTCGTCAGGGCATACCATTTGAATCGCAGTTCGCCCTGCAACCATCCGGAGGGCGCGGCCACCAGGAAGATCGCCAGGGAGCCGAGCGCCACGGCGGCGGCCAGGGCCGGCGTCGAAAATGCCAGCGTCAAAGCCCCTGTCACCACAGCTGCCGCGATGCCTGCGAGGCATGAAACAAAGACCGAGAACGCCATGCCGTCCCGGCGACCTTCGGAACCTTCCGGGTGCACCGCAACAAAGTGGGACAGCGGGAGGGGTACCAACGCGGAGGCGACAATCCCGACAATTCCCAGGAGCATGGCTCCGGCAGCAAATTGCGTATAGTCCGCCGTGCCCAGCAGGTTGGCCATGAGCAGGGTGCAGGCGTAGCTGACAACGCCCACCAGGCCCGCCGCTACAGACAGGAAGCCGCTGTTTTCAGCTACCGTTGCTCCGGCGTCGGCAGCGGCCGTGCCGGCGCCGGCCGTGGCGGTGGCAGCGGCGGTGCCGGCCGGTTCCGGCCCTTCAAGCTCCACGTTTGCGGCTGTCTCCAGTTCGCGCACAGTGTTGGTCATGTTCCCCCCTCGGATTCCCCCACGAATGAAATGCGGCTACAGGCCATCGACTGCTTCGGCCGGCGTAAAGGCACTTCCGGGTCCGGCCAAGAGGGTGCTGCGGCCAGCGGCACGCAACTCGGCGGTGACCACACCGAACCGCCTCATGACAGCGAAGGCCTCGAACTCGTCCCGCCCCTTCATGAGCACCGATACCCGGCCTTGGCTCTCTGCGATCTCGTCCGTCGGGCGCAGGATGGCGGCCAGGTCGGCGCCGTCCGGCAAGTCGAAGTGCACCAGGGTGGACAGGTCGGAGCGGGACGTACCGGACTGCGCACCGTCGCGGAGGAGCGCTTCTTCCTCCAGGAGGACCCCGGCAAGCAAGGCGGAACTGCGGTCCCAGGTGAAGCAACGGGCCCACTCCTGGCATTGTGCTGAAATACTCCGGGCAACGTCGTGCTCAGCCAACGCCTTGATGGCCGCCACCAAGGCGGTCCCGAACTCTTTGGGAGTGTCAACCAACCAGCCCGTACTGCCGTCCACCACCGAATCCCGAATACCCGGAACGCGCATGGCCAGGCATGGAACGCCCCAGGCCGCAGCTTCGATCACCGAGCAACCCCAACCTTCCGAGGCGGACGTCGAGGCAGTCAGCCAAGCGCGGTTCAACAAACTGTCGCGGACCTCGTTGGGTTGGTAACCATGGAAAGTCACGATGTCGTCGAGTCCCAGATCCATGGCGATCTGCTGCAAACGTGCCCGGTCCGGACCATCTCCAACGATCTCCAACCGTAGTTTGGGAATGCTGCGGGCGGCCACAGCGAACTGGCCCAGCAGCAGATCCAGCCTCTTGTGCGGGACCAGCCGGCTGACCACTGCGATGGTCGGATCGGGATCCCGCGGCCCCACTGTCTGCGGCACCTCTATGGTGCCGTTGGGCACTACGTGGATAGCCCCTGCGAAACCCAGCTTGCGGAGTTCGAACCGCGTGGACGGTGACACCGCGGCAATGGCGCGGCGACCGTAAACAGCCTTGGCGCCCGCGTTTTCCAGAAAACGGCCCACAGCTGCCATAGGTGCCGAGAAACGGGTGCGGAATTGTTCCTGGTGCACGTGGTGGATCAATTGGACTATCGGGATTTCCCGCGGCAGGAACAGCGGGGCGAAAAACGGAATTCCATTTTGGCAATCAATCACGCCGTCGAACCAGCTGCGGGTACGCAACAACCTCAGGGCAGCCTGGCCGTAAAGGGCCAAAGGACCCCCGGACCGCATGATCCGGATTCCATCAATCACGTCCTCCGCTGCCTGATGCTCTCCGCGCCCGGTGAACCAGGTGACTTCCGCGCCGTTTTCTACCCACCTGCGGGAAATTTCGTGCATGTATTGTTCGGCGCCGCCGGCCTGCGGATGTTTGATGTCCCGCCAATTCAGCACCAGGATCCGTTTTCCGGTCAGTTGGTAGGACAGGTTCGCGGGAACAGCAAATTCCGTCATGGCATCGCCTTTTGAAGTTGGAGGACAGAGGCGAAACTGGCAATTCCGTCCTTGAATGGACGGAAGGTCGATGCTGCTCCATCGGTCCATGCCACGGGCAATTCAATGATGCGGGCACCTCCGTGTTGAAGCCGCAAGAGAAGTTCAACATCAAAGGCAAAACCTGTGGTGCGGCATTGCACCATTGCCGCGGTGAGGGCGTCCCGTTCGAAAAACTTGAACCCGCATTGTGTGTCGCAGATGCCTTTGACTTTGGATTTGGTCAGCACCCGGAAAGCTGTGCCGCCCACCCGCCGCCCCAATTGTTGTGGCTGGACGAACGTGGAACCAGGTGCGTGGCGAGAGGCGATGACTGCAGAAGCGCCTTGCTCCAGGTGGGACATGGCCGCGGTCAGCGTCTCCAGCGGTGTGGCAAGGTCTGCGTCAAAGAAGCCGGTGTATTTGGACGAACCGCTCAACAGTCCACGGCGGACAGCCGCTCCTTTGCCGCGGAGGGAGCATCCCACTACTGAAATCGGAACGGAACTTCCTTGGTCGCGGGAAATTCGGCGGACTACCGCCCCCGTCTCATCGACGCTGCCGTTGTCCACCACCACAATGCGCGAAGACCAGGGCTGGCCGGCGAGGAATTCAACAGTCTGGACAAGGGTATTGGGAATTCGGGAGGCCTCGTTATAGGCCGGAATAACCACTTCCAAGTCAACCAGCGAGCGGCGCAGCGACTCAGTGTGCCGCCGTGCCTGATGACTCCCCCTACTGCCTGCATGGATAGTGTGCGGGTGGAGCAGATCCATCTGAACCTCCGTTAGTCAAACAAATTGACGTCGAGGTCCAAGCTATGCGGAGTTGAGTACACGGGGCACGAGTAGTCACTACTCGAAAAGTGCAGGGGAAACTCCTGGTTCCATTCAGGTGTACGCAGTTTTATCTGCGAGGCACTACTTGTATTGGCGTAGTGGAGTTATTCCAATCGCGTTACATGCCCCGCACGGTGGTTGAAGAAATGGTAGGCCCGCAACGGCTTTACGGCAACTGCACCACGCCGCCCAGGGCCGCCAAAACCCCGGGCCAGTGCTGTTGTGCCAGCGTCCAGGCGGCAACACCCATACCCACCATGGCATATCCGCTGACAGGAATAAGGACAAGCCATTCGCGACGTGAACCTGCCCTTCCAAGGAGTGGAATGGAGAACGCGCCATTGGCCCGCCAAACTCCACTAATGAAAGATTTCCGCAGGAATTTTGGTGGTTTGATGACAATCGGCCACAAAAGCGGCACGCCACCTACCGTAATCATGTCCCCGACGATATGCACCACAACGCCGGTGAGCATCGACAACGGCAACCAGCCCCACTGATCCGGCGCGAACCACGTCACCAGACCGGCCATGACCAATGCGAAAAGCCAGTTGGTGATCCAGCCGGATTTTGGAAAAAGATTGAGGGCCTTGGCGGCAAGGTTGATCATGAACATGCATAACAGTCCTGCACCCACGGACAGTTTGCCCACCGGGGTCACCATTTGGAACTGCGCGGCCATCGCCGCGAGCACCACGAACGCCGAGGCGCCCAGCAAAGAGTGTGTTCCTTGCCGGTGGCCGCCGCTGGCTTTCTCGATCCCCACCGCAATGGCGTTGGACACCGGCGGCAAGGAATTCGCAATGGTGCTGTGCCGGTGGTCCCAGTCGCAGACCAAGGCGGTTCCCGCCGTCGCCATGGCGCCGATCAGGATTCCGGTGGAATCAAGCGGGTACCAGCCCAGCGCGTAGGGACCGGTTGAGGCAATAGCTATCCACGCCGCGGCTCCCGACGCGGCGTGGTGTCCTCCCATCATTCGCTTAGCCTGCCTTCACGGGTACATCGGTGAAGATCGCTTCGATGACGTTGTTTGCCCACTGCAGGATCTCGGCGTCCTGAAGGTCGCGGCCACCAATCCGGGCGGTCTTGGGTTTGGGAATCAGCACTGCATCCAGTGCCGGCTTAACCTGCGAACCAGGGTACATGCGGTTCAGGCGCATGGTTTTGGACTCCGGCAGTTCCGCCGGCGAGAACCGGATGAAGTTGCCTTGGAGTGCGACGTCGGACAGGCCGGCTTCGCGGGCACCAACCCTGAAGCGCGCCACGGCTATGAGGTTTTGGGCCGGCAGCGGCGGCTCGCCGTAGCGGTCCACGAGTTCGGCAAGCACTTCGTCGATGGCCTCGTAGGTGATGGCCGCAGCCAGCTTGCGGTATGCCTCCAGGCGCAGCCTTTCCCCGGGCACGTAGTCGTGCGGCAGGTGGGCGTTGACCGGCAGCTCGATCTTCATCTCGGCAGCCTTCTCCTCGGCTTCGCCGCGGTACTCGGCCACAGCTTCACCCACCAGCCGGATGTAGAGGTCGAAACCGACGCCTTGGATGTGGCCGGACTGCTCGCCGCCCAGCAGGTTTCCGGCCCCACGGATTTCGAGGTCCTTCATGGCCAGTTGCATGCCGGCGCCAAGCTCGTTGTGCGCTGCGACGGCTTTGAGTCGTTCCAGTGCCACCTCGCCCAGCGGCTTCTCCGAGGGGTAAAGGAAGTACGCGTAGGCACGTTCGCGGCCACGGCCAACACGGCCACGGAGCTGGTGAAGCTGCGAGAGGCCGTATTTGTCTGCCCCGTCCACAATCAGGGTGTTGGCGTTGGAGATGTCCAGGCCGGTTTCAATGATGGTGGTGCAGACAAGCACGTCGAAGCGCTTCTCCCAGAAGTCCACGATGATCTTCTCAAGGCGGCTCTCGGACATTTGCCCGTGCGCCACTTCCACCCTCGCTTCGGGGACGAGCTCGCGGATTTGCGCGGCGATGCGTTCAATGGAGGACACCCGGTTGTGAACGAAGAACACCTGTCCCTCACGCATGAGTTCACGGCGGATCGCGGCCGAGGTTTGCTTGTTGGTGTAGGGGCCCACGTAGGTCAGCACCGGATGGCGTTCCTCCGGCGGGGTGGCCAGGGTGGACGTTTCACGGATGCCGGTCAGGGACATTTCCAAGGTTCGCGGAATAGGCGTAGCACTCATGGCCAGCACGTCCACGTTGGTGCGCATCTTCTTGAGCGCCTCCTTGTGTTCCACGCCGAAGCGCTGCTCTTCGTCCACGATCACCAGCCCAAGATCCTTGAACTCGAAGTCCTTGGACAGCAGGCGGTGCGTGCCGATCACTACATCCACGGCACCGCTCTTGACGCCCTCGGCTGTTTCCTTGGCTTCCTTGCCGCTTTGGAAGCGGGACAGCGGCTTCACCCGCAACGGGAAGCCGGAGAAACGCTCGGTGAAGGTCTCGTAGTGCTGCTGCGCAAGAAGGGTGGTGGGCACCAGGACCGCTACCTGCTTGCCGTCCTGGACAGCCTTGAAGGCCGCGCGGACCGCGATTTCGGTCTTGCCGTAGCCCACGTCGCCGGACACCAGGCGGTCCATGGGAATTTCGCGCTCCATGTCTGCCTTGACCTCGTTGATGGTGGTCAGCTGGTCGGGCGTTTCCACGTAGGGGAAGGCTTCCTCCAGCTCACGCTGCCACGGGGTGTCCGGGGCGAACGCGTGTCCACGGGACGCAATCCGGGCCGAGTACAGGCGGATGAGCTCGCCGGCGATTTCCTTGACAGCCTTGCGTGCCTTGGACTTGGTGCTGGACCAATCCGCGCCACCCATCTTGCTCAGGGCCGGAGCATCCCCTCCTACGTAGCGGGTCACCTGGTCCAGCTGGTCCGTCGGCACGAAGAGCCTGTCCCCGGGCGCACCGCGCTTGGACGGCGCGTACTCCAGCACCAAGTACTCACGAAGTCCCGCATCAGAGGCCGAGGTACCGGTCACCTTGCGTTGGATGAGCTCCACGAACCTGCCAATACCGTGCTGCTCATGCACCACGAAGTCGCCTGCATGCAGCTGCAAGGGATCCACGGCGTTCCGTCGCTTGGACGGCATGCGCCGCATGTCCTTGGTGGAACTCGCGGTGGCCCGTCCCAGCAGGTCGGCTTCGGTCAACAGGCCCAGTTTGAGTCCGTCCAGGACAAAACCGCGTCCGACGGCGGCGGTGGTCACCTCGATGATGCCCGGTTGGGGTTCCTTGTCCAGGGAGTCCACGCGGGAACACGGAATGTCGGCATCGTGGAACAACTCCGCCAGGCGCTGGGCGGGCCCGGGACCGTCGGTGACCACAACTACACGCCACTGTTCGCGGACTCGTGTGCCAAGGAATTCCAGCATCTCGGCAACATCGCCCTGGTAACCCCGAGGTTCACGCGCGCGCATGTTGAGGACGTCGATGTCCAGGACCAGGTCCTCGTCGGTGGCGAGCGAGGTGATGGACCACCAGGAGACGTCGTGTTCCAGCGCAGCCGAGCGGGTGTCCGTCAGGGAACGGAAACTGGCAGCGTGCAAGTCGGTGGAGGCGCTGGACAACAGATCAAGGGGCGCCGCACCGCCGTCGGACGCCGTGGACCAGGCCGCCTCAAGGAATTCTTCGTTCGTCGCCGCGAGGTCGTGCGCGCGGGTGCGCACTTTCTCGGGTTCGATGACCACGGTCAGGGACCCGGCAGGGAGCTGGTCCACGAAGGGAACCATCGCATCCACCAATACCGGTGCCAGGGACTCCATGCCTTCAACCGCGATGCCGCCGGCGATTTTCTCCAGCATGTCGGCTGCCGCGGGCATCTCCGCCTTCAGCTTCGCCGCACGGGACATCACAGAAGGAGTGATCAGGATTTCTCGGCACGGCGGGGCGTGCAGCTCCGTGGGGTGGTGGACCCCGGGCGCGGACAGCGAGCGCTGGTCGGCCACGGCGAACCAACGCATCTGGTCCACCTCGTCACCAAAGAATTCCACCCGGATGGGGTGGTCTTCCGTGGGCGGGAAGACATCGAGGATGCCGCCGCGGACCGCGAACTCGCCCCGGTGCGTCACCATGTCCACCCGGGCGTAGGCAGCGTCCGCCAAAGCGCGGACCACGTCCGTGAAGGAGCGCTCCTGACCCACCTGCAACGTCACGGGAACCAAATCACCCAGACCGGCCACCAATGGCTGGACCACAGCGCGGACCGGAGCCACCACCACTCGCAGGGGTGCCGCCGTCGAGGTTTCCGGGTGTGTCAGGCGGCGCAGGACGGAGAGCCGGCGGCCCACGGTGTCCGAGCGCGGGGAGAGCCGCTCGTGCGGGAGGGTCTCCCAGCTGGGGAAGGTGGCAACGGAATCTGCGGGGAGGTAGGACGCGAGCGCGGCCGTGAGGTCCTCGGCTTCGCGGCCGGTGGCGGTGACGGCCAGGACAACGGGAGCGCCCGCGCCATCGGCGTCAGCCAAGGCATCGGCCATTTCGGAGAGCAGCACAGCACGCATGCCGGTAGGAGCGCTGATCTGGTAGTCGGTGTTGCGGTCGCTGAAGGGCCGCTGTGCCTCCGTTCGGACGCGCGCGAAAGTCTTGTCCTCCGCCAGTGCGCGGCGCAGACCGTTGAGGCTCATGGCTGAAACTCCTAGGGTGGGTCCAAGGGCAGGCAACACAAATGCCCGGAAATTCGCATGAATGCCGGGTCATTCCAGCCTACCCCTCCCTCCAGCCCCAGGAGTTCCGTTGCAGCCTTCCGAAGAGACCCTTTCCACTACTCCGCAGCAGCCCAAAACTGTTCTGGTTACCGGCGCCACCGGATACATTGGCGGCCGCCTGGTCCCCCGGCTCCTCGAAGCCGGGCACAGGGTCAAGGTGTTGGTCCGCACGCCCCAGAAGATCGCCGATGTTCCTTGGCATGATGACGTTGAGATCGTGGCGGACAGCCTTTCCGACGCCGGAAGCCTCAAGGAGGCCTTGGCCGGCGTGGATGTCCTGTACTACTTGGTCCATTCCATGGCTTCCGGCAGCGGCTTCGAGGCCAAGGAGGAAGCCATGGCCCGTCTGGTGGCGGGCGCCGCTGCCGGTGCGGGCGTGGACAGGATCGTCTATCTCGGCGGCCTGCACCCGGCGGACACGGCGCTTTCCACGCATATGCGTTCGCGTGAGACCGTGGGCCGGGTGTTCCTTGAGTCTGAAGTGGATTCGATCGTGTTCCAGGCCGGGGTGGTCATCGGTTCCGGTTCGGCTTCGTTCGAGATGATCCGGCACCTGGCCGACACCCTTCCCGTCATGCCGGCACCCAGTTGGGTTAATAACAGGATCGAGGCCATCGCCGTCCGGGACGTCCTCCACTACCTTGTGGCAGCGGCGGCGCTTCCTGACAAGCTCAACCGCTCCTTCGACATCGGTTCCCGTGAGGTCCTGAAGTACAAGGAGATGATGAACGACTACGCCGTGGAGCGTGGCCTGCCCCGGCGGTTGGTCATCGCGCTCCCCGTGCCCGCGCCGAAGCTCGCCGGTTTGTGGGTTGCTTTGGTGACCCCTATCCCGTTGTCCATGTCCTTCCCGTTGGTGCAGTCGCTGCAGCACGACGCGGTGTCGCGGGAGCACGACGTCGACCGTTACCTTCCCCAGCCCGACGGCGGTCTGACGCCGTACCGGCGGGCCGTGGCCCTGGCGCTCGGGAAGGAACGGGACGGACAGGTGGAGACCACGTGGGCGAATGCGGGTATCGATGCCGATCCCCTTCCGAGCGATCCCGATTGGGCCGGCTACAAGGTGTTCCTGGACGAGCGGACCTTTCACAGCGATGCCCGGCCGGAGCATGTGTGGACCATCATCGAGGGGATCGGCGGCAAGAACGGCTGGTACTCCCTTCCCTTGGCGTGGCGGGTCCGTGGCTGGTTGGACAAGCTGCAGGGCGGAGCCGGGCTGCTGAGGGGACGGCGGCACCCCAAGACGCTGAACACTGGCGAGGTTGTGGATTGGTGGCGGGTTGAAGAAATCGACCGCGGACACCTGCTGCGCCTGCGGGCCGAGATGCGGGCGCCTGGCGGTGCCTGGCTGGAGTTGGCGGTAGAGCCCGACGGCGACGGCAGCCTGTACAAGCAGCGAGCCATCTTCTTCCCGCGGGGCTTGGCAGGAAGGCTCTACTGGCTGGGCGTCTACCCGTTCCACGGGGTGATCTTCCCGTCGATGGCCCGTAATATTTCGGCAGCTGCCATGACGCTCCAAGAGGCGGAGCAACCGCAGGGTTCGGGGGTGGCCACGGACAACCCGTAGGATGTTGGGAGCTAAAAAGCTTCACCACCACCATCCACGGAGGACCCATGGCCCTGAGTGCATCCACCACCCTGCCGCACAGCGTCGACCGCGTTGCGGCCGTATTTGTCGACGAAGAATTCCTGCGTCACACGAGCGAACTGGTGGGCGGCTCCTTGGAATCGTTCACGATCGACGGCGACACCGCCGGCGCGTTCAGCACCACCACCGTCCGTACGCTGCCCACCACGCGGCTCCCGGAGATCGCCCGCAAGTTCGTCGGCGAAACCCTCACTGTGACCCAGAAAGAGCAGTGGGAAGCCCCTGCCGCTGATGGCTCGCGCGCCAGCAACATTGCCCTCAAGATCTCGGGTGCACCGCTCGACGTGACGGCTGTCCAGCGTCTGGTGGCCGACGGCGCCAACACCCGGATCGAACTCGAAGGCACCGTCTCTTCCTCGGTTCCGTTCCTGGGCGGCAAGATCGCCGACGCCGCCGAGCCCATGGTCGGCAAGGCCCTGAACATCCAGTCGCAGCAGGCGCAGGCCTGGCTCGAAAGCCACTAGCGTGCAGATTCCCGCAATCCTGGCGGTTGTCCTGATCGTTGCCGGCGTGTGGTCCTTGGTTGTCTGGCCGCAGTTCCTCAAGCGCGTTATGAAGGATCCCCGCGCCCGCGACGCAGCAGGCAAGGCCACCAAGTTCCTCACGGTCCACGTCGTGCTGGTCACCATCTCCATGGTGCTGGGACTCGCGACGGCGGCCATCGGGATCACGGGCCTCGTCGCCTAGGTTTCACCCAACTGACTGGCAGTAGTGGTTGTTCTGAGGGCTCAGAGCAACCACTAATGCCAGTTACTTGGGTAAGATGGACATTGGTGTGCCGGGAAGTCTGGTCGGCGATTTCTTCGTGATGCCCGCCCACCGTTAGGAGCCTCGTGCCCCATCCATCAAGCCAGCCCCGGCCGGCTACGCCCAAAGACCAGACCAGCAAAGTCTTCACCCGCTCCAGCTACCCCGAGTACAAGCGAATCCTGTCGATACTCCGCACGGAGACCGTTGGCGGCGCGCTTCTCCTGGCAGCCACCGTGGTCGCCCTCATTTGGGCCAACTCCCCCGCAGCAGACGGCTACTTCGCCCTCCGCGACGTCAAGATCGGCTATGAGCCCTGGCACCTTGAGCTGAGCCTGGGACATTGGGCTTCCGATGGCTTGCTGGCGGTGTTCTTCTTCCTCGCAGGTCTGGAGCTCAAACGCGAATTCGTTGCCGGGGAACTGCGCAAACCAGCCCGTGCCATCGTCCCCGTGGCAGCGGCCATCGGTGGCGTAGTGGTGCCGGCATTGATCTTCGTCCTCTTCAACCTTGGGTCTCCTGAAACCCTCAAGGGCTGGGCCATTCCCACGGCCACGGACATTGCGTTCGCCCTGGCAGTGCTTGCGGTCATCAACACCCACCTCCCCGCGGCGCTCAGGACGTTCCTGCTGACGCTCGCCGTGGTGGATGACCTCATCGCCATCGGCATCATCGCCTTCTTCTATTCCACGGGCCTTCAGCCCGTCATGCTGCTGGCCGCGCTCGTTCCGCTGGCCCTCTTCACGTTCCTTGTCCAGAAGCGGATTCGCAGCTGGTACTTGCTGCTCCCGCTGGCACTGGCAACGTGGGGCTTCGTCCACGCTTCCGGGATCCACGCCACGGTCGCCGGAGTTCTCCTTGGCTTCGCGGTGCCGGTCATTGCGAGCGGGAAGAAGGGCGAGCCGGCTGAGGGCTTGGCCGAGCATTTCGAACACCGTTTGCGGCCCTTCTCGGCCGCATTCGCGGTGCCGGTTTTCGCCTTCTTCTCGGCAGGCGTTGCATTGGGAGGAATCGACGGCATGGGCGCTGCGCTCAGGGATCCAGTGGCCGTGGGCATCGTGGCGGCGCTGGTGGCCGGCAAGGCCTTGGGCGTTTTCGGCACCACGTTCCTTGTCACCAAAACCACGCGCGCCAGCCTGGACTCCAGCATCGCGTGGATCGACCTCTTCGGACTCGCCCTGCTGGCCGGCATCGGCTTCACTGTTTCGCTGCTGATCGGCGAGCTGAGCTTCGGCGCAGGTTCCGCCCACAATGACCACGCCAAGGTGGCCATCCTGGCAGGTTCGCTGATCTCGGCGCTCCTGGCCGCCGTCGTGCTTAAGGCCCGTAACCGGCGGTACCGGCAGGTGCAGGCAGACGAAGAACGGGACGACGACGGCGACGGCGTACCGGACGTCTTCGGCCGCGCCTAGCCGCGGGGGTGCCTAGGTGGTGGTGGCCTGGTTGAGCGCGTCCTCGGCGGCCACCCACGAGATCATGGCGCATTTGACGCGGGCTGCATAGCGGGCGACGCCCTCGAAAGCGGCGGCGTCACCGAGGATTTCCGGGTCGGCCTGGATCTTGCCGCGGGAGCGCAGGAGCTCGCGGAAGTTATCGATCACGGCGTGCAGTTCCTCGACGGACATCCCCTCGCCGAGGTCGCTCAGCACCGAGGCCGAAGCCATGGAGATGGAACAGCCTGCGCCGTCCCAGCTGATCTGTTGGACGGTTCCGTCCGCCACGGCAAGCCGCAGAGTGACTTCGTCCCCGCAGACCGGGTTCAGCTGGTGGGATTGGCCGGTGGACGCCCCAACAGGCGCAGCCGTTTCAGCGAGTCCGCTGCCGTGCCGTTGCTTGGAGTGGTCCAGGATGATCTGCTGGTACAGCTGGTCAAGACTCATGGTGCTGGTTGCCCGTTCTGAGGAATTCGTAGGTTGGCGGCCGGCCGGCCAAGGTGCCGGAGATCAGGCCTGGAAGTAGGCCCGTACGCCCGAAACAGCATCGAGGAAAGCGTCGACGTCGTCCGTGGTGTTGTAGAGGTAGGTACTCGCACGGGTTGTAGCGGTCAGGCCAAGGCGGCGGTGCAGCGGCTGGGCGCAGTGGTGGCCGACGCGAACGGCGATGCCGCGATCGTCAAGGAACTGCCCGACGTCGTGGGCGTGGACGCCGGCGACGTCGAACGCAGCCAAGCCGATCCGCTCGGCCCCGGAGGCCGGACCAATGACGCGGATGCCGTCAATGCTTTCAAGGCCGGTGACCAATCGCTGCCCCAGCGTCGATTCCCAGGCGTGGATGCGGTCAATGCCGGTCTCGGCAAGGTAATTCACGGCTGTAGCCAGCGCCACTGCCTGCGAAATGCGCTGGGTTCCGGCTTCGAAGCGCTGCGGCGCGGGCAGGTACTCGGCGCGTTCCATGGTGACCGTGGTGATCATGGAACCGCCGGTAAGGAACGGCGGCAGGACATCCAACAGTTCCTGCTTGCCGTACAGGACGCCGACGCCCGTGGGTGCCAGCATTTTGTGGCCGGAGAACACAGCGAAGTCCACGTCCAGCTTCTTGACGTCGATAGGCATGTGCGGCACGGACTGGCAGGCATCCAGGACCACCAGGGCGCCTGCACGGCGGGCGATGGCCACGAGTTCGGCCACGGGGTTGATGGTGCCCAGGACGTTGGAAGCGTGCGTGAACGCCAGGATCCGGGTCCGCTCCCCCACGATGTCCGCAGCGGCGTCGAGCCGAAGGGCGCCGTCGTCAGTAATGGGGATGTACTTGAGCGTGGCGCCGGTCCGGAACGCCAACTCCTGCCACGGAATCAGGTTGGCGTGGTGTTCCATTTCGGTGACCACGATTTCGTCCCCCGGCCCGATGGCGAGGTCCTTCAGCGCCGAGCTGCCCCGGCCCTGCGCGGCCCACAAAGCCGCGTTCGAGAAAGCGTAGCTGATCAGGTTGAGGCCCTCGGTGGCGTTGGAGGTCCACACGGTTTCCTCGTACTGCGCGCCGATGAAGTCCGCCACAGTCTGGCGGGCGTCCTCGAACACTTCCGTGGCATCCACCGCAAGTTGGTGGGCACCGCGATGAACAGCGGCGTTGCGTTGCTCGTAGAACTCCTGCTCCGCTTCGATCACGCTGAGCGGGTTCTGCGATGTTGCGCCGGAATCAAGGTAGATCAACGGCTTTCCGTTGACCAGCTGGTCCAGCACAGGGAAGTCGTTCCGGATCCGCAACACCTCAGCGTTGTCCATGGCATGCACGGACCGCTGCAGTGAAGCGGGAGTTGATACGGCAGTCAAGGGTCGCTCCTTGGAAATCCTTCAGGGACTCCTAATTATCCCACGGAGGGCCGTCCCGGGCGGTGTGCTGTACAGCACGTCAGCTGCCCGCCCTCCCCGGCAACCATCCCAGGGGTGGAACGACGTCACTGTCGAAGGCATTGCGCAAGCGTTCGAGCAGTGCCGACGCCCGGCGGCTCGCTGCGCTGCGCGTACGCGCCTCATATCCGCTGGCCGCCCGGGAATAGCAGATGGCTGCGTGGGCGAACTGCCGGTCCGAGGACAGGCTCCGGCCCGCCGATTCGAGGGTCTTGGGGTCGCCCTCCAGCAAAGCGGAAGCAAAGGTCTGCAGCGCTGTCCCGCGCGGACCGTGGAGCGAGGCAGCCAACGCACCAAGGCGGCGCTGGATGACCAAATCGTCGACGGCGGCACTTCCGGCGTTGAGCGTCAGGAGGGACAACGCCTCCGCCTCCATCCAGGGGCTGCCCTGGGCATTGAACTGGTCCGCCAACGCCATCAGGTGGCTGGACTTTCCGGACAGCTGGTCCCGGGCGGCCGCCACAAACAAGGTGGTGAGCTGCGCCAGCAGGCTGTCGTGGCCAGTATCCACATAGGCCCGGACACCCTGGCTCTGCTGCACCCTTGCCTTGGCCTGTTTGGCGTTCCCGCACAACGCCTCGGAGTAGGCCAGCAGCGCCGCGGCCAACGACAGGACGGGCGGCAGGCCGGCGTCGGGCAGTTCAGCCAGCACCGGTTCCAACGTCCGCCGCGCAGCCCGTGGGAGTCCCTGGCTGAGCTGCGCATAACCGCGGGCCACTTCCAAAGCCACCGCAAGGTGCAAGGGCATCGCATAGGCGGAGGGGCACTCCAGGAGCGAGTCCACCTGGCCCCACACCAAGCTGTTCCCCAGGCACACCACGTGCCTGAGAATGGCTCCGGGCCGGAACATCTCCAAGGCCGGATCAGCGCCGATCGCAGCCATCGCCGCTGACGATTTCTCCAACGCTTCCGGAGCAACGCCGGAGAGCAGGAGGCGTTCAGCTTCCAGGATGTCCTGCACAAGCTGCCCGGCGGTCCCTGTCCAGTCCTCCGGGGCCCCGGGCGCAGCGTGCCCAGCGCCCAAGAGCCCCAACGCCATCAGCCGGTGCGCAGCTTCGGCCTGGACGTCCGGCGATGCCGCCGCGGCTGCCAACTCCTGCAATTCGGGAGTCGCTTCGCGGAGTTGGCCCTCGGTAACCAGCGCACGTGCGCGCAGCAGCCTCGCCTCGTCCCTGTGCTCGGACACCGCAGCAGCGGCCCGCATGGCCAGCTCGGCCATGGAGGGCCTGTCCGCAGCGGGTGCCGCGGCCAGGAGAAGCTCGTCGGACAGGCTGAGGCCGCAGTCCAGGGTCCATGTCATCCAGCGCAGCATGGTGGGCGCAGTCTCCCGCGTGAGTGCCGGTTCTTCGACCCCGAGCCGGAGGGCAGTGCTCCGCGACTGCGGCACAGACAATCGGGTTCCTTCACCGCGCAGCCAGGAACTCGTCCGGACCAGCTGGGGCCTGCCTGCCAACAACCTGATGTGCTGCTTGGCGAGGAGGTGCTCCACGGCCTTCCGGCCAAAGCTGTGCTCCACAATGTCTACGGCCAACGGTTCTGCGAGCGCGATGAGTTCCAGAGCTTGGCGTTCCTCGGCAGGCCGGCCAGCATTCTCGGACCGGACATGCTCAACCACTCCCGGCCATTCGCAATGGGCCCGGACGTCGATGCTCCAGTAGCCATCGCGCTGCACCAGGAGCCGGGCGTTGCGGGCGTCGTCTATGGCGAGGCAGAGCAGCCCCACGTTGAAGCCGCTCATTGCCGAGAGCAGGCTGCTGGTCCGTCGCTGGACCTTGCCGCCGAGGACACCCTCGCACAGTGCGTGGGCCTCGCTGAACGTGAACGGTGGCAGGAAGTACTGCTCCAGGAAGCCGTCTTCCCACAGCTGGTAGAGGTCCTGCGGCAGCGGGCGCCGGCTGTCGGCCGTTGCCACCAGCGTGGCTCCGAAGCCGGGAATGAGTTGCAGAAGGACTGCCAGGGATGCCGGATCAATGTAGTGGATATCGTCCACCAGCAGGACCAACGGGGGCCGTGCAGGCGGCGCATGCCGTTTGCTCCGCCTCCGGCCGAGGGGCGGCGTGTACAAGTATTCGGCGGGCCCCAGGGTGCTGGTGAGTGCCCGGAGGACGTGGAGTCCCGGAGGCACTGTTTCGTCGCCGGCCGTTTCCGGCGCCGCGCTCAGGGCGCCGTAGCGGATGGCTTTGAGTTCGGGTTTCCCGGAGAAGGTGCGCACGTCCACGGTTTCGGGAAGCCGGGCTTTGACGGAGAGCAACAAGTGGCTCTTTCCGGATCCTCTGTCGCCCACCACTACTATGCCGCTGGTGGAGGCTGACGGTACTGCGGAAAGAATGAGGTCGAGCAGCTGTGTCCGGTCCGGGAAGGGTGATGGCCTCGGCCCGACTGTGACGGTCTCTTCGTCCAGCCAGGGGTCCGGCAACATGCACACTCCAATAACAGAAGTCCCATGGTCCGGGAGGGTCGATGTCCGCGGTTCGCGGGATCCCTGGCCTAGAAGCCGGCGACGGCTGGGGGGAGAGTCTCGGTCTCAGAAGACTCTGTCGCCGCCGGCTTCGTCCAGGGCCGGACCACCTTTCGGCGGCCGGGGCATCGGCTCAAAGAGACCACCGATGCGGATGATGCGACTTTCGGAATCCCGGTGATGCTTGGGGCTGAACCGTTCTTCCAAGATCAATATTGCCGGGCGGGCAAATGCCGTACATCAGTAGTTGGTACTCGAATAGTTGGGGGCTTTTGGCGCCCCGATACTGTGTTGTACTCAGTCTTCGGACAGGGCACTACTTGGTTCGGACACGGAACACCCGCGCTTTACTCCATTGAATGGTTAAATTCCGCAGGATCCCGGGAACAAGTGGCCCGGGCAAGTAATTGCGGGTACTCAAACGCAGGGTCCGTCAATGACGGACGGCGGCCCCGAGATCTTCGCGCCGACGGATGCCAAGCTTGGCGTAGCTACGGTACAAGTGGCCTTCCACAGTGCGCACGGAGACCATGAGCTTCTCAGCGATCTGCCGGTCGGTGAGTCCTGACACTGCCAACGCCACAATGTCCTGCTCGCGCCGGGTCAGCGGGACGGAACGGTCGGCCTCGGTCTGCGGATCATGGACCAGGGCGTCACCCAGGCTGGCCTCGCTGACGTCGCGGAGCACCGCTGCCTGCCGGGCCTCGGGGCGTTTGCCCTCGGAGTCGAAACTGACAGCTGCTTTGTCGAACGCCACCGCCGCAGGTCCGGGCATGCCGGCCGCGGCAAGCAGGTTGCCGGCGTTCACGAACCCTTGGCCCGCACCGCCCAGCTGTGCTTCGGCCAGCGACTGCCAGCCTGAGGCCCAGGCCCCGGCCATGAGGGACGCTGTTTTCTTGATGGGTTCCATGGCTTGCAGGTCTCCGAGCTCGGCCCTGAGGACCAGGTTCTGCAGCAGGACTCCGGGCAGTTGCTGCAGGTGACCGGTTTCCGGGAGGTTCCGCAGTTTTTCGAGCCCTGAACCCTTTTTCAGGTGTTCATGGCCGGCTAGCCGGTAAAGTTCTGCGAGGGCCTCTACGTAGGCCCCTCCGGGGGCGGTGATCCCCTGCTCCCCTGCCAGGCGCTGCGCGAGTTCTGCATCGCCGGACTTGGCCGCGGCGTAGAACGCTAGGGCATTGCCCAGGCTCCGCAACCGCTGCGGATCCTTGACCCTCAGTGCCTCGACGGCGGGCGTCAGCAGCGCTGTAGCCTGTTCCAGGCGGCCCTGCCGGAGGAGGGACATGCCCTTGAGCGCCTGGATGTCGCCACCAAAAATGATGAGTCCCATGGCGGAGCTGGCGGCATAGCGGTGGAGGGCGGACTCGGCTGCTGCCCAGTCCCCTGACTCCAGGGCGGCCAGCGCGTAACGGACCAGGATGAAGTCGCTGAAGTACACCAGGTCGTCGTTGTGCTCGTCCAGCAGGACCAGGGCCTCGCGTCCGGCTTCCAGCGCCTGGACTGCTTGGCCTTCCACTGTCATGAGTTCGCACTGCATGGCCAGCAGGAAGAGCCGGTTCATCACAAAGTCCGGCTGGTCCGTTCCCAGGCCTTCAGCAAACCGCTCCAGACCTTCGCGGAGTTCCTGGTAGTGGCCTTCATGGGCCAGCGCCGCCAATTCCAGAGCGAGGGCATGCCTGCGGACTTGCCCGGCTACGGGATCCGTCTTCGGGAGTCCGCCAGCCAGGCCCTCGGCGGCAGCCCGGGCGTCAGCCACAATGTCCGCGGAGGGGTCGCCGATCGCCGCACGGGACGCCGCCCATAGAAGGCCTGCACCCAAAGGCCCGGATGGATCGGCGTCGAGGAACCCGTTGCCTTCCTCCAGCAGCTTCACGGCACTGCGGTAGTCGCCGTCGTTGTAGTGGACCATGGCCATGACAACGCGTGCCCGCGGCCGCAATGCGTCCGACCGCACCTTGCGGGCAGCGGCGATCGCCAAGGGATTCTGCCACAATTTGGCGGCGAGGAACGCCGCCTGCAGCAACTGTTCGTCGTCGACGTCGGCCCCGCAGTCCAGCGCCCAGCTCACCATCCGGAGCAGCCCCTCAGCGGTGGGCTGCTCACCGTGCAGGTGCTGCACCATGCGCTGGCGGATCTGGAGGCTGCGGGCGGGCGAGACGATTTGGCGCAAGGCTTCGCTGTACATGGGGTGCCACAGCTTGACCGGGCTGCCCGGCCCGTTGGTGGAGAGCACCAGCCGGCTGTCCATCAGGGCCCTGACGGTGTCCCTGCCAACCTGTGTGTCCAGTACGGCGGCAGGGACAGGCTCGGATAAGGCAATGACGTACATCGCCTCCCTCTCGGCCTCGCTGGTCCTGAGGACGCGGTTCCTCACTACCTCCGCCAGGCCCTCGCCGTTTCCCGTCAGCGCGTGGGTCAGGAACCAGACCCCGTTCCGACGCACCAGGTTGCCGTCCGCCCTGGAATCATCAAGGAGGCAGCGGAGCAGCAAGGGGTTGCCTTCGGACACGGAGTGCAGCACGTCGGCAGCACTGGCCATGACTGTCCCACCGAGGGTCTTTTCCGCCAGCTCAGTGACGGTTTCCTTGTCCAGGGGATGAAGCTCCAGGCGCTCCGCCAGTCCGTCGTACCAAAGCTGCAGCAACGCAGCGGGCAGGCCCGGCCGTGGCCTGCTGGTGGCAACCAGACGGGCCCAGCCCGCGGTCACCAGCTCGGCCAGAATCTGGGTGCTGCCCTCGTCGAGGTCGTGGGCGTCGTCCACGATCAGGAGCAGGCGCGCACCTTCGCCACCGCGCCGCTTCTCGAACTGGGACCAGAACTCACGGAGGATCGCCACCGGGGAGGTGGCCTGCTCCACGGGCAAATCCAAAAGGTAGGGCGCCAGGACGCCGTAGGGAACCGCTGAAAGGGCGAGGCTCCCGTGGACGCGCATCACCACCATTTCCCCGGCCAGGCGGGCGGCGATTTCGGCTGCCATGGCAGTTTTTCCGATGCCCGGGTCCGCTACCAGAAGTACCGCTCCTGCGCCTTCCTGCCGCAATATTTCGGTAGCCAGATCCAGCTCTGCGTCCCGGCCTACAAGGTGTTCAGCCTGCATGGACAACCCGCACCGCGTCGATGGATCCTACTTGTCCCGGTTCACAGGAGACCATTGAGCTCGCCTCGCGACGAAACGCCGAGCTTGGTGAACACTTGGTACAGATGGCCTTCCACGGTCCGCACAGACACCCCAATATCCATCGCGATTTCACGGTTGCTGACACCTTTCCCGGCAAGTTTGGCGATTTGTCGTTCACGCTCGGTGAGTACCGGCGCATCGCTGCGTGGTTGGATCGGCAAAGCCGATACCGAATGTTCCAGCCGTTCAAGCCTCAGCTGGGCTGTCCGGGCGGCCGTGGTTTCACCGGCATCCCGGGCAAAATCAAGGGCCATGGCAACGCATCTGGCTTCAACCACCAGCAGGTCCATGGCGGCTGCGGCGTCGGCGGCGGCCAGCAGGGAGCGGGAACTCCTGTCCAGGGAGCCCCGGGCGAGGTCGCCGGAGATCTTGGCCAGCGGACCCTGGCGGTTGCCTGCTATTTCTTCGAGAAGCCGGTATTCCTCGTCGGTGCCCTGCACGGTGGCGCCGAACAGGCATATGCCGGCGGTGGTGAATCGCTGCTTGTCGATGTCATTGTGCACCCTGGCCAGGAGCCGCTGCTTCACGTCCGGGTCACCCATCCACCGCCCTGCCATTTCGGCGCAAAACTCTGCCACGGACTCGGAGAAATACGTGCCCACGCCGCGGCACGTCCTGTACAGGTCAAGGTAGCGGCCGGCCTCCAAGGAGTTGCCCAGCTGCGCGTAGGCGAAGGCCGTGGCGGCATAGGCCACCTTGATCATGTTCATGGCCGGCCGGAGCTCAAGTTGCGCTGCGGCGGACCGCAACGGTTCGATGGCGCTGGACGGCTTGCCCGCGTAGGCATATGCAAGGCCCACACCCAGCTCGGTGAGTGCACCCCTGTATTGCAGGCGTGATGACTTTGACGGCGTACGGCGCATGAGCTCGATGCATTTGCGCCACTGGCCGGACAACAACAACACCAGGAACGCGTGCCGGGCGAAGGACTCTTCCAGCTGCGCCGGCCGGTCCGTGTCCCCCAGGTGGCGGGAGATGGTCCTTGCCAGCAACTGGGCGTCAAGCTCACGGCCCAGCATGCAGCGGGCCTCAATCAGGAAAAACGCGGACTTGAGCCAGTGCTCACGGTCCTCCGCCGGGTCCTTGGCCAGTTCCTCTTCCAGGGCCTCCACCATTGATGCGTACTCGCCCATGTAGGTCTTGTACTCGTAGCTGCAGAGCTGGAGGCGGTTGCGGGCTTTGGTCACCGTCCCTGCAGGGTGATCGGCCGATATCGCCTCAAGGGTTTCCAGCCCGTCCACGATCACGCCCGGCACCATGGCGGACCGGCCATCAATCCACGTCATGGCCTGGCATTTCGCTGCCGTGACTTCGGCGAACTCCAGCGGATCCAAGGTGGCCACAAGGGATTCCGGGACTTCGTCCAGTGCCTGCGCCGCGTGCAGCGGAAGGTCCAGCATGAGATACGCAGCGGCCTTCAGCCGCTGTCCGGGCACCCATTCGCTGTCCTTCGGATCCAAGGACAGCGTGCATTGGATGGCGAAGTTGGGGTCGTAACCGTCCAGCGCCGCCCGACCAGCAGCAAGTGCGTGGGCCGGCGAAGGCGCGGGCTCGTCCTCGCACGCATGCATCCACGCCGCGTAGCTCAAGAGGTCCTGGGGAGCCAGTCCGTGCAGCTCAGGCTCCTTGGGGCCCAAAAGCATCAGCCTCAGTTCCCGACGACGCCGGGTGCTCAGCCATCCGCGGACTACCTCGCCAACATACGGGTCGCGGAGCGAAACCCAATGGTCGCCGGAGCGGTCAACGGTGAGGAGCCCCGATTCCTCCATCTCCACCAGGACTTCCGTGCCAAAGATGGCGGCCAGGTCCACCAGGGTTGCGCGCTGGGCGCACGCCAGAATTTCGACGACGGTCCGGCTGGCTTGGGGTTCGCGTGCCAGCCTGGAGCGGACGAAGTCCTCCACCACTGTTGCGCCCTCTAGTTTGATCCGGTCCCGCAGGGTCCAGACGGAGTCGTTGAGCACCAGGTTCCCTGAATGCCGCTGCTCCTCGAGCAGGGCGTGCAGGAGCATGGGGTTTCCGCCCACGGCCGAGTGGAGGGAGCCCACAAGGGTTGAGGAGACGTAGTGCCCCAGGACCGAGCCGAGCACCTGCTTGGTCTGTTCTTCACTGAGCGTATTGAGGTGGACCTCTCCCAGCTCGCCTTCGAGGACCAGGCGGTGGAAGTCGGCCGGGAGGTCGCTGGCCCGTTGGACAGTGGCGATGACCTTTGCGGTTCCGGTGGCCATGAGGTTCAGCAGCACACCCGTGCTCATGGGATCCATGCCGCCGGCGTTGTCCACAATGAACACGGTGTCCCGGCCCGCGGCTTCGGTCCTGATCAGGGTGGTGACCGCGTGCAGTATGCCAGTAGGTGAACTGACGGCGTCCGAGGGCAGGCGGGCCAACAAGAAACCAAGGCAGCCGTAAGGGGTCTGGCCACTGGCTACGGTGTTGCGCAGTTGGAGGCTATGGACTTTGGGACCCAAGGAGGAGACAACTGCCCTGGCCAGGCCGGACTTGCCGATCCCGCGTTCACCGGTCAGGACCACGCCGTACGAATCCGGTGATTCCAGATGCTTGCCGGCCTTGGATAAATCGTGGCTCCGGGCCAGGAGTGACCACGTTTGCCTGTCTGATTGACCGCCCACAAGATCGGGAGCCGCAGCCCTCGCTGCGCCTCCCCCGCCCCTGTTTAGCAACTCCGCCGACATCCGCATCCTTAGCTACACATCCGCGACAGTCCCCCACCGCTTACTTGCGTAACTTGCACATTACCGTCGGTTGACCACAGTTTGTAGGGCTTAGGGTCCCTCTGACCGTCAGGCTTTGATCAGGCTTTCCTCAAGATTTGCTCAAGCTTTGGCGGGGTGGTGCTTCTGCTGGGCAGCCAGCAGGCCCTGGTCCATGAGCAACTCCACGGCATCGGCCGCCTCATCCAAGAGGAACGGGAGTTCCTTCTTCTCGGCCGTAGCGAAGTCCCGAAGGACATAGTCGGCAGTTTCCATGCGCCCCGGAGGCCGCCCTACTCCCACACGAACACGCAGGTAATCCTTGGTGGCAAGGGCTTTGGAAATGTCCCGCAGGCCGTTGTGCCCGCCTTCACCCCCGCCAAGTTTCAGCTTGACCGTATTGAAGGGAATGTCGATCTCGTCGTGGACCGCAATCACATGGTCAGGCGCGATGTCGAAAAACTTGCTCAAGCCGGCAACAGGGCCGCCGGAGACATTCATGTACGTCATGGGCTTGGCCAGGACCACGCGCGGGCCGCCGATGCCCAATCGGCCTTCCACCACCTGGGCCCGAGACTTATGCGCCTTGAACTTCCCGCCCATGCGCGAAGCCAGTTCGTCCAGCACCATTTGGCCGACGTTGTGCCGGTTGTTGCTGTACTCACTGCCGGGGTTGCCAAGGCCAACAATCAGCCAGGTGTCTGTCATGGTCTCATCCTAGGAAAACTCGTCAACGGGAACAGCAGGGGCGCGGTCAGGGGCAAAAGGAAGTGGCCGGGACCCCAAGGGTACCCGGCCACTCCAAGGCAGTAGCCTCAAGCAGTCAAAGACTACTCGGCAGCAGCTGCGGTTTCTTCTTCGGCTTCGCCAGCGGTCTCAGCGATGCGGACCACCAGGGTGTCGCCTTCGGTGAGCAGGGTGGAACCCTTCGGCAGGACGAGGTCGGAAGCGTGGATGCTCTGGCCGGCCTTGAGGCCTTCGATGCTGACCTCGACGGCGGTAGGCACGTGGGTTGCCTCTGCTTCGAGGGAAACCGTGGTGGCTTCGAGGCTGGCGACAGCACCCGGAGCAACTTCACCGGAAACGTGGATGGCGATGTCGACGGTAACCTTCTCGCCGGCCTTCACGGTCTGCAGGTCAACGTGCTCGATGATCTGCTTTACGGGATCGCGCTGGATGTCCTTGACCAGCGTCAGGTGCTGCTCGCCGTCGACGTCGATTGCGAGGAGGGCGTTGGAAACGCGCACTGCCAGCGTGGTGGCGCGGCCCGGGAGGTTGATGTGGATCGGCTCTGCGCCGTGGCCGTAGATGACAGCCGGGATCTGGCCGGCCATGCGTGCACGGCGAGCGTAACCCTTGCCGAATTCGGTGCGCAGTTCTGCGGTGAGCTTCTGCTCAGACATGTGTACTCCTTGATTACTGTGGTGCCCGGAAGGTTCCGGGCTGGTCGATCAGCAAGGGCGGAGGTCTGGAGACCTTCTACGCCCGGCGATTCGTGGCCGTCCAGCAGCCATCCCGCCTGTGTCGAAGGAGATGCAGACCCAGTCGATAACGGAGACCCGCAACCCTGGTTCACAAAATGCGAACCGGATGTGCTCTCCCTCGCCAAGGTATCCCCAAGAGTTTAGCAGCGGGTTGCCTGTATCAGGAAAACGAGGACAAAAAACGGGCCACCCGCACGCCCGGAGGCGGCGGATGACCCGTTCTGATTCAGGCGGTCTTAGGCCTTGCCGTCGAACAGGCTGGTGACCGAACCGTCGTCGAACACTTCACGGATGGCGCGTGCAATCAACGGCGCGATCGACAACACCGTCAGCTGCGGGAAGCGCTTCTCGGCCGGGATGGGCAGCGTGTTGGTCACAACGACCTCGCGGGCGCCGGACTCAGCCAGGCGCTGGGCTGCAGGCTCGGAGAAGACGGCGTGGGTGCAGGCGATGATGACGTCCTTTGCACCGGCGTTCTTCAGCACCTGGACGGCGCCGGAGATGGTTCCACCGGTGTCAATCATGTCGTCGATCAGGACGCATGTGCGGCCTTCAACCTGGCCAACAACGGTCTTGGACACGGCCTGGTTGGGAACAGTGAGGTCGCGGCTCTTGTGGACGAACGCGAGGGGGGCACCGCCCAGGCGCTCGGCCCACTGCTCGGCGACGCGGACGCGTCCGGTGTCGGGGGAAACAACGGTGATGTTGTCCTCTTCCACCTTGGTGCGGATGTAGTCGGCCAGCAGCGGGATGGCCATCAAGTGGTCTACGGGGCCATCGAAGAAGCCCTGGATCTGGGAGGTGTGCAGGTCCACGGACATGATGCGGTCGGCGCCGGCAGTCTTGTAAAGGTCCGCTACCAGACGCGCAGAGATGGGCTCGCGGCCACGGCCCTTCTTGTCCTGGCGGGAATACGGGTAGAACGGCGAAACAACGGTGATCCTCTTGGCGGAGGCGCGCTTGAGCGAGTCGATCATGATCAACTGCTCCATGAGCCAGTTGTTCAGCGGAGCCGGGTGGGCCTGGATGACGAAGGCATCCGTGCCTCGCACGCTCTCGGCCGAACGGACGTAGATTTCCCCATTGGCGAAGTCGTAGGCGTCGATGGGCAGGAGCTCGGTCTCCAGCTCCTTCGCGATTTCCTGCGCCAGCTCCGGATGCGCCCGTCCGGCGGCGAGAATCAGTTTCTTCTCTCCGTGTGCGGTAATTTCGCTCATGCCTATTTGCCCTCTTCTATGGTTGCCGGGGATTGTGAGGATATGGAGGCGGAGGTCAGCCGGGATTCCTGCGCGGCCTGGGCCAATTCCGCGGAGGCGCTGCCCGGGCGGTTGGCAAGAACCCAACCCTCGGCGTTCCGCTGCGCAGCCATGCTGAGAGCGAGGGCTCCGGCGGGAACGTCCTTGCGGATCACGGCACCGGCACCGCTGTAGGCGCCGTCGCCCACGGTGACGGGAGCCACGAAGACCGTGTTGGAACCGGTACGGACACCCGAGCCGATCACCGTGCGGTGCTTCTTCTCGCCGTCGTAGTTGGCGGTGATGTTGCCGCAACCGATGTTCGTGTCCTCGCCGATTTCAGCGTCACCGGCGTAGCCGAGGTGGGAAAGCTTGGAACCACGGCCGATCGTCACGTTCTTGGTCTCATAGAACGCACCGATCTTGCCCGTCTCCCCTAGCACCGTTCCCGGCCGAAGGTACGTGAACGGTCCGACGCTTGCCTTGGCACCAATCGTGGAGCCGGAGCCGTGCGTGCGTGTCACCTTGGCGCCCTCGCCAACGTTGACGTCCGTCAGCGTTGTATCGGGACCGACGACGGCGTCGCGCGCCACAGTGGTGGAACCGTGCAGTTGCGTGTTGGGCAGGAGACGGACGTCTTCGTCGAGGGTGACGGTGGAGTCGATCCACGTCGTGGACGGGTCTACGACGGTCACTCCGGCGCGCATCCAGGATTCGATGATGCGGCGGTTGTGCTCGGAGCCCAAGGCCGAAAGCTGAATGCGGTCGTTGGCACCTTCTACCTGCCAGCGGTCTTCAGTCACGACGGCGGCAACACGGCCACCTGCGTCACGCGCCAGGCCGAGGACGTCGGTGAGGTACATCTCGCCCTGGGCGTTGTCGGTGGTCACCTTCGCCAGCGCGGACCGCAGCACGGCGGCGTCGAAAGCGTAGATGCCGGAGTTGACCTCGCGGATGGCGCGCTCCGTTTCGGAGGCATCCTTGTGCTCACGGATGCCGGTGACGGTGCCGTCTTCGGCACGGAGGATACGGCCGTAGCCTGCGGCGTCATCCAGCACTGCGGTGAGGACCGTGACGGCGTTGCCCTCGGCCTCGTGCGTTGCTACAAGTTCGCCCAAGAGCTCGCCGGTCAGCAGGGGCACATCGCCGTAGGTGACAACCACGGTGCCGGTAAGTCCGGTGTCGGCGTCGAGGGCGTTCAGCGCGACTTCCACCGCGCGGCCAGTGCCGGGAACGTCATCCTGGTCAACAATGAGGGCTTCCGGATCCAAAGCCGTAACGTGCTCAGCTACGCGGTCGCGCTCGTGGCGGACAACCAAGGCCAGCTTGAGCGGGCTGATGGAGCGGGCAGCGAGGAGAGCGTGGCCCACCATGGAGCGGCCACCGATTTCGTGGAGAATTTTGGGAGTCCGCGACTTCATGCGCGTTCCGGCACCTGCGGCCAAAACTATGACCGCTGCGGGACCGGTGGTTTCGGGGCTCACGTACTGGCTCTCCTTGCTCGGTATGTCCCGGGTTACCCGGCTTCGGAATGCTGCCATCCAACAATGGACCCAGGCACCGTTCAGGCCGTTCCAGGTACAGAGAGGAGCGCGTTTTCCGACCGTTCCGCCCATAGGATTCGAACCTATACTCCACGGCTCCAAAGGCCGGGGTGCTGCCATTACACCAGAGCGGACCGTGCATGCTTCACCCCACCAGACGGCAAGGCCTGACGGGTTTCCCGTGTCACCGGGATGCACACACAAGAATCTAGTTTGCCATGACCATTGCGTGCTTCGCGACTTGACGGCCCGTTGGTGGTTCCACGGAGCCTCGCCGGAGCATTCCCGGACCCGCCCTTCCCCTGCTCCGGAAGGCATTTAGGGCATGATGGTCACGTGAGTAAGCGCACTGAAATCCCCCGGCCCACGGCGGCTTCCGAGCCCGTCGAACACGTCTCGATCGGTCCGGCAGTGCGCGTCAGGATGACCGGGCAGCAGCGTAAATCGCAACTGGTGGGGATCGGCCGGGCACTCTTCGCGGCCCGTGGACTCGACGGCACCACCATTGAGGAAATCGCTGCCACGGCCGGAGTTTCCAAGCCTGTGATCTACGAGCATTTCGGCTCCAAGGAAGGCCTGTACCGCCAGGTTGTGGAGACCGAATTCCGAGTCCTCCTGGACTCCATCACCGAGGCCCTCAGTACCGACGCCAAACCCCGGGTGCTGGTCGAAAGGGCCGCACTGGCGCTCCTTGGCTACATCGAAGACAGGACCGACGGTTTCCGGATCCTCATGCGGGACGCACCTCCGTCACAACCCGAAGGCGCCTTCTCCACGTTGCTCTCGCACGTCACAGCCAGGGTGGAACACCTGCTCTCCGACGAGTTCGCACGGCGGGGATTCAGTGCGGCAGATGGCGCCATGTACGCGCAGATGCTCGTGGGCATGGTCGCAATGACCGGCCAGTGGTGGCTCGACAGCCGGCAACCGGACAAACGGGCCGTTGCCGCTCACCTGGTGAACCTGGCCTGGAACGGATTGACCGGGCTGCAAAAAGAGCCCGAACTGCGCTCTGAAGGCTAAGCAGCCCTCTCCCGCATCGGGCCATCGTGCCACCGTCCGCGCCGAGCCAGGCATCCTCTGCGTGCTGCTCCTTCGTCGCCGCTAAACCCTCTGCCACATCCTGCCCCGTCGCCGCCAAACCCTCTCCCACATCCCACGCCGTTGCCACCAAACCCTCTCCCACATCCCAACACGTTGCCACCAAACCCTCTCCCACATCCCACGCCGTTGCCACCAAACCCTCTCCCACATCCCAACACCACCCGCCCTACGCTGCCTCACATCCCACCCGTTGCCACCAAACCCTCTCCCACATCCCAACCCGTTGCCGCCAAACCCTCTCCCACATCCCAACACCATCCGGCGGCCCCTCTGCCGCATCCCAACACCATCCGGCGGCCGGCCTGTGTCTGCTTTGTAGGATGTGATCATGACAGCGCCCCAGATCTATATCAGCTTCCCTGGGACGGCCAGGGAGGCGCTCAGCTTCTACGCTGATGTCTTTGATGGAGAGCTTTCCCTTCACTCTTACGAGGACTTTGGCCGCAGCGACGGCCCGTCGGACGCCGTCGCGCATGGGGTGCTCAGTGGCCTGGTCGCCCTGGCCGGATCGGATGCGGCAGAAGGCGAGAAGAGCGTCCAGATGGAAGGCCTCATGCTGTCGTTGCTGGGAGCAGCGAAACCCGACGTCCTCCACACGTGGTTCGACAGGCTCTCCGAAGGAGGCCGCGTGGTGGACCCACTCGGTCCAAAACCTTGGGGCGCCACCGACGGACAGGTCATCGACCGTCACGGCCTCCACTGGCTCATCGGCTACGAACCAGAGCCAGAGACCGGGAGGTGAAAGAGCATCACCCACAAACCGGCGGGACATGAACGAGCATCACCCACAAACCGGCGGGACGTGAACGAGCGTCACGCAAAAACCCGCGGGAAGTGAAAGAGCGTCGGAAACGGCGCGGGCCGCCACCCGCGGCGGTAAGCCCTACTCGCCGATAGTTTCAGCGGCCTCCAGCCACTCCAGCTCCAGGCCCTCTTTTTCTTCGAGCAACTCCTGCAGCTTGGCGTTGAGCTCGCCCAGGGCGTCGAAGTCCCCTGATTCGGACTTCGCTGCCATCTGGGTGTGAAGCTTCTCTTCCTGCTGGGAGATCTTGCCGAGTTGGCGGTCGATCCTGTTGAGGTCCTTGCGGGCTTCGCGTTTTTCGGCTTCGCTGGCGCCGGACGGAGCCTCAGCGGACGACGAAGTACCGCTGGCAGACGCCGGGGAGCTCTGGCCACTTCGGACGGCGCCCGATGCGAGTGCCGCTTCACGCAGTTCGAGGTATTGGTCGACGCCGCCGGGAAGGCCGCGGAGCTTGCCGTCGCCGAGGAGCGCCATCTGGTTGTCCGTGACGCGTTCCAGGAGGTAGCGGTCGTGGCTGACTACTACGAGCGTCCCGGGCCAACCGTCCAGGACGTCTTCGACGGCGGCAAGGGTGTCGGTGTCGAGGTCGTTGGTAGGTTCGTCGAGCATCAGGACGTTGGGCTCCCCTACCAGCAGGCGCAGGAGCTGGAGTCGTCGTCGTTCACCACCGGAGAGGTCACTGACCGGCGTCCACTGCTTTTCCTTGGTGAACCCGAGTTGCTCCACGAGCTGTCCGGCCGTGAATTCCTTGCCGTCAACGTTGAAGGACCGCTTTTCGCGTTCGATGACCTCGATGACGCGAAGGTCGGAGACTTCGTCCAATTCCTTGACGTCCTGCGTGAGCACGGCCGTCACAACGGTCTTGCCGCGCTTGACCTTGCCGGAGCTCGGCTGGATTTCACCGTTGAGCAGCTTCAACAAAGTGGATTTGCCTGCACCGTTGACGCCCACCAGCCCGAGGCGTTCGCCCGGAGCAAGGCGCAGCGTGATGTTGTTGAACAGCTTCTGGCCGTCCTCGCCGCCTTGGAAGTCCAGGGTCACGTTTTCGAGGTCCAGGACGTCCTTGCCGAGGCGTGCGGTGGCCATTTTGCTGAGGGCCACCGAGTCGCGGGGGTCAGGCACGTCCGCGATCAGATCGTTGGCGGCTTCGATGCGGAACTTCGGCTTGGCAGTCCGTGCGGGGGCGCCGCGCCTCAGCCAGGCGAGTTCCTTTTTGACGAGCTGTTGGCGCTTGCCCTCCACGACGGCGGCCGTGCGGTCGCGTTCGGCGCGCGCCAGGACGTACGCGGCGTATCCGCCGTCGAACATGTCCACCATGGCGTCGTGGACTTCCCATGTGTAGTTGCAGACTTCGTCGAGGAACCAGCGATCGTGGGTGACCACGAGGAAGGCGCCTTGGTTGGCGCGCCAGCGGGTCTTGAGGTGCCGGGCCAGCCAGGCGACGCCTTCGACGTCGAGGTGGTTGGTGGGTTCGTCCAGCATGATGACGTCGTGGTCTTCGATGAGGAGCTTGGCCAGCGCCACACGACGCTTTTGCCCGCCGGAGAGGGCATGGACGTTGGCGTGCCAATCGACGTCGCCTACCAGTCCGCCCATGACTTCGCGGATCTTGGCGTTGGCCGCCCATTCGTGATCCGCGCGGTCGCCGACGATCGCAGCGCCGACTGTCAGGTCGCCGTCGAGCACGTCGCCTTGGTCAAGGTAACCGACGTTGACGTCGCCGCGCTTGGTGACGCGGCCCGAATCCGGCGTGGAGCGCAGCGCCAGCAGGCGCATGAGCGTCGACTTTCCGTCGCCGTTGCGGCCCACCATGCCGATGCGGTCGCCATCTTCCAAACCGAGGGTGACGCCGTCGAGGACAGTGCGGGTCGCGAACGAAACTGTGAGGTTTTCGCCGCCAAGCAGGTGGGCCAATGGGTACTACTTTCTACTGCTGGAATGCGTGGGGGTACTAAGTGGGGGTACTAAAGGAGGGTATCGGACATGATCCGGGCGCCTGGCACGGGACCATGGACTGCCAGGGCATTATGACCCCTATGGGCCAATTCTTCGGCAAGGACGCCCGCCGACACCGAGTCCCTCGCCAGCAACGCGATGGTGGGGCCGGACCCGGACACCATGCCGGCAAGGGCACCGCGTGCTTCGCTCAGGCCGATAGTGTCCCGTAGTTGCGGCGCAAGGGTGATCGAGGCCCGCTGGAGGTCGTTGATGAGCACCCGGCTAAGGGTCTCGGGGTCCCCGTTGCGGAGCGCTTGGAGGATGGTCGGATCCACGTCCACGGGCTCCGGAACCTCGGCCCCTTCGGCATCCCGCAGACCATCGAGGGTACGGAAAACGTCCGGCGTGGAAAGCCCGTAATCCGCGAAGACCAAGACCCAATCCATTTGCGCTTTGGCAAGTGCCGGCGACAGTTGGTCACCTACGCCGAGGCCGACGGCGGTGCCTCCGAGGAGCGAAAACGGTACGTCTGCCCCGAGCTCGGCCGCCAGGTGCGCGAGTTCCTCGCGGGAAAGTCCGCTGTTCCACAGGGCATCACAGGCCAGGAGGGTCGCTGCTGCGTCGGCGGATCCGCCGCCCATGCCGCCGGCCACAGGCACGCGTTTGGTGATTTCCAGGTGGACGCCCGTTGGCTTCTCGGACATTTCCGCCATGATGGCGGCTGCTTTGTAGGCAAGGTTTCGCTCGTCCAGGGGGATGTCCACGCCGTCGAGGTCCAGCGTGCTGTTGGGGCTGATGCTGACGGTGATTCCTTCAGCCTCAGTACTGGTTGCGGACACTTCCTCGTAGAGCGAGACGGCAAGGTAGACGCTGGCTACGGAGTGGTAGCCGTCGGGCCGCAGCGGGCCGACGCTGAGCGAGACGTTGACCTTCCCGGGCGCTTTGACACGCACGGTCCGGGCATGGAAGCGATCGCCCACGAATGGCAGGCCGCTTTGTTTCCGGGTGCCCGGGTTCATGCGTCCACGGGGTGGCGGGCTTCGGCGATCTTGACGTAGGCCGAGATGTCCAGGACTTCGCCGCGTGCTGTGGGGTCGATTCCCGCGGCCACAAGGCACCGTTCGGCTTCCGCGGCACTGCCGGCCCAGCCGGCCAACGCGGCGCGGAGGGTTTTACGGCGCTGCGCGAAGGCGGCGTCGATGACAGCGAAAACCTGTTCACGCGTGGCGTGGGTTGCGGGCGGATCATGGCGCGTAAACGCCACAAGGCCGGAGTGGATCTTCGGCGCCGGCCAGAACACGTTCATGCCGATGACGCCGGCTTTGCGCATGTGCCCGTACCAGGCGGCCTTCACCGACGGAACACCGTAGATCTTGGAGCCGGGCGTTGCCGCCAGGCGGTCGGCGACCTCGTCCTGCACCATCACCAGTCCGTGTTGGAGGCTCGGGAAGTGCTGGAGCAGGTGGAGCACAACAGGGACAGCCACGTTGTAGGGCAGGTTGGCCACCAACGCCGTGGGTGGCACCGGCAGTTCTTTGACCTTCATGGCATCGGAGAGGACCAGATGGAATCGATCTTCCGCACTGGGCCGCCAGGCCTTCACGGTCTCCGGCAGCTTTCCGGCCAGCACGGGGTCGATCTCCACGGCCACCACGGTCTTGGCGGCGTCGAGCAACCCCAGCGTCAGGGAGCCGAGCCCCGGGCCGACCTCCAGCACCGTTTCCCCGGCGTCGATACCAGCAGCGGCCACAATCCTGCGGATGGTGTTGCCGTCGATCACAAAGTTCTGCCCCAGGGTTTTCGTGGGGCGTACACCGATTTCCTCGGCGAGCCGTCGGATGTCGGTGGCGCCCAGCAAAGGCGCGACGGCGGCGGGTTCGGAATTCGGTTCAGTCACCTAGGTATCGTATCGCCTGTGAGGGGTCAGGCTGCGTGCGCGCAGCCCCAGTCGCTCAGGCCGTTCTTGGCGTAGAGGCGGTTGGCGATCTCAATCTGCTGGGCCTTGGAGGCGAGGCTGGCGTTGGCAGCGTAGGCGCCACCACCGTTGGCGAGCCAGGTGGGGCTGGAGAACTGCAGGCCGCCGTAGTAGCCGTTGCCGGTGTTGATGGACCAGTTTCCACCGGATTCGCACTGCGCGATCCTGTCCCACATAGCCTCGTTGGGAGCTCCGGCGGGTCCGCTGGAGGTGGGCGCTGCTGCCTTGGCGGGCGTGGCCACGGGGCGGGCCTTGGTGCCTACGCTGACCTTTTCGGCGACCGGCTTGGTGGTGACGTTGCTGGAGACCAGGGTCCGGGAAGCTTCACGTCCGTCAACGAGGACCAGCTTGAAGGTCTTGACCAAGGATCCGGCGACCCCTGCCTGGGTTACTTTTTCCTCGCCTTTGAAGAGTTCGGCGGACTCGGCCTTGACGCTCTCGAAGGGTACTTCTTCAGTGGCTTCGGCGGTCTTGCTGGTGTCAACGCGTGAGACCTTGATCACCATGTCCTGGATCACGGGTGCGTTATTGGGCTGGGAGACGCGGTCGCTGGCGCCAACGGTGATCCCTGCGTCCTTGAGCACGGTGGCGACGTCGGCCGCCGTCGTGGTGGTGCTGGTGTCCTTGCCGTCAGCAACCACACTGATGGTCTTGGGCGTGGAGATGGAAACGAAGGAGCCGGTGACTTCCAGGGCTGCTTCCTTCGGCTGGGAGATCTCGGACGAGCTTGCCACACCGAGTTCAGTCACCAGTCCGGCAACATCAGGGGCGGTGGTGGTGACGGTCTTGCGGGCGCCATCCAATTCGATGGCCACGTCCTTGGCAAGGTTGATGTTCACCACCGAACCGTTGTCCACCTGGGAATCAAGGGCCGGAGAAACGCGGTCTGCGTCCTTCAGTTCGACCTTGGCTGCCTTGACCACCTGGTCAACCGTGCCGCCGAAGGTCTGGATGGAGCTGACCTTGCCGTCAACGTTCAGGGTGACTGTCTTGTTGTTGCCGACAAAGGCGACAACTCCGACCACCAGCGCTGCAACAACCAGCAACTGGGCACCAACTTTGAGAAAGCTGAACTTGCCATCCGTTGTGAAGAACTTGATCACGATTGCCCATAACTCTCAGACCGTCCGGGCACGGGGAAAAGCGCAAAAAGTGATGCCAGCCGCAAAACTGAGGGGCCTGGCACGAGCCTGGTCCCACCCTTACTGCCGGCATCTGCGCCGCCAAATTTCATTCAACTAATGAGTCCGGTTTTATCCGAATCAGTTGTCCGAAGGCCTTCCCCGACCCCGGCTACTTGTTTAACACAGTAACCGATCCGTTATAAAGCAGCCAAGCCCTCTACCTGCCCGTTATCCTCGCGTTGCATCTCCGAGGCCACAAAAACGGCCGCTCAGGCCCATGATCCGTAGGCGTCCACGGTGTTTTCGGCCAATCGCGAACACAGTTCAGAAAGGTCATCTCCTGTCACTTCCGCCATCGACCGCACGGTGTACGGAACCATGTAGCTCGCGTTCGGGCGTCCACGGTGCGGATGCGGCGTCAGGAACGGTGAGTCCGTTTCCACCAGGATCCGCCGTGGCTCCGCGATCGCGAGGGCGGCACGAAGGTTTCCGGCATTCTTGAACGTCATGGTTCCCGCGAAGGACATGTACCAGCCGTTGTTGTTGCAGATCCGGGCGAGTGCCTCGTCGCCGGAGAAACAGTGGAACACCACGCGGTCCGGCGCACCCTCTTCCCTGAGCACTTGCACAACGTCGTCGTGCGCATCCCTGTCGTGGATCTGCAGCGTCAGTCCGAGCCGCTTGGCGATGTCGATGTGGCGCCGGAAGGAGTACCTCTGGTGGGCCAGTCCCTCACCATGGGTCCGGAAGAAATCGAGCCCGGTCTCACCGATGGCACGGATACGAGGATGGTTGGCAAGTTCCTCAATCTCCGTCAGCGCCGATTCCAACTCGCCGCGGCTTGCGTACTCCGGCGCATCGTTGGGGTGGATGGCCACAGCGCCCAGGAGCCGAGGATCTGCGTCCACGGCCTGGACAGTGAAGCGTGATGATTCAAGATCGCATCCCACCTGCACGGCTCCCTGCACTCCTACGGCCTCAGCGGAGTCCATCGCGTCCTTGACGGATACTTCGATCAGTCCGTGCCGGAAATCAAGGTGGGTGTGGTTGTCCATCAGGGGTACCGGCAGTGGTTCCGGTGCCGGCGGGTATTCCTTGCGGGACTCGGTTTCAGCGGGGGTGCCGGCAGCACGGTAGGGAGCGGGAGCGAGGGAATTGCACATGGTTCCACCTTATTCGGACCTCCGCCATGCCCGGCCGGGGAAACTCCCTGCCCGGATAAATTCCAGTTGGTACATAAATTCCGGGGGCACTATGTCAGCGACGGCCATTGTCTGGGTAGGCTGGAAAAGAAAGGCGGCCAACACCAGCGGCGCTCCCGGTGGATTGTTGGTGTTCCGGCCACGGCTGAAGGGCAATCCATGGAGTCCAAGCGACAAGTCGCCGTTGAACCTTCCCCGCTCCAGGGCGAGGCCTACAGTGCGCTGCCTAGGGACGGCGCCGCACTCAACGGACACAGGCCGCAGGTTATGGACGCCGAACGCTTCCACGATGCCAGCGAGCGCATTCTGGGCTCCATCAACACAGTTATCGACGGCAAAGCCGATGCCGCCAAGCTTGCGCTGACGGTCCTGCTGGCACAGGGCCACCTCTTGTTGGAGGATGTGCCGGGCGTCGGGAAGACCCTGCTGGCGAAGACGCTGGCACGGACCGTGGATTGCACGGTCTCGCGCATCCAGTTCACTCCGGACCTCCTGCCTTCGGATGTGACCGGTGTGTCCATCTACAACCAGTCCTCGCGGCAATTCGAGTTCCGGCCAGGCGCAGTGTTCGCCAATATCGTGATCGGCGATGAGATCAACAGGGCATCAGCCAAGACCCAATCCGCCCTTCTGGAATGCATGGAGGAGCACCAGGTCACGGTGGACGGGCATTCGTACCAACTGGGTTTGCCCTTCATGGTGGTGGCAACCCAGAATCCCATTGAAATGGAAGGCACCTACCCGCTTCCCGAGGCCCAGCGGGACCGTTTCATGGCCAGGATTTCCATGGGCTACCCGGACAAGGAAGCCGAGATCCAGATGCTGGAGACGCATCAGGCGTCCTCTCCCCTGGTCAAGGTCACTCCGGTGGTCACTGCAGCCGACGTCGCCGCCATGATCGCTACCGTCCAGCAGGTGTTCGTGTCCACGGCCATCAAGGAATACACGGTGGCCATTGGACGGGCCACCCGCGACAGTGCCCGTCTCCGCTTGGGTGCGAGCCCCCGGTCCCTGCTTCAGCTGCTGCGTGCGGCGAAAGCGACGGCGGCGTTGGATGGTCGCGACTTCGTGCTTCCGGATGATGTGGTGGACGTGGCGGAGTCGGTGCTGGCCCACCGGATCATCCTGGACCGCAAGGCTGCGAGTTCGGGCGACACGCCGCAAAGCATCCTGCGGGGAATCCTGGCTTCACTCCCGGTTGCCCAGGAACCACCTGGTGCCTGGCGCCGGGACCGTCACGCCGTTTAGGAGGCACAGCGGATGGCATTAGTGGATCGACTCCCCAAGCATCTTTTCACCAGCCGCGGCTGGGGGCTGCTGGCCGCGGGGGCGGTCTTCCTTGGGTGCGCCTACGTCATGGGCCGCCGCGACCTCCTCACACTGGCGGTCCTGTTATTGCTCCTGCCCTTGGTTTCGCTTGCCGGGGTAAGGGTGCTCAAACCTAAATTCCAGGTCTACCGGGAGTTCAATCCGTCCACGGTGGAAACGTCCACCACAACAACCGTTCGCCTGGCTGTTGCCAGGTCTTCGTACTCCACGGGTCACGTGATCATGGAAGAGCAGCTGCCGCCGCGTTTCGGGGAGCCCCCGGCTTTCCGGTTCCCGGCCCGGTCAGCGTCGGGCGGCACCAGCCGTTACGAATATCATCTGCGGTCCGGCAAGCGCGGGCAGTTCCGGATCGGTCCGGTCACGGCGGAGTTCAGCGACCCGTTCGGTTTATCCCTGCGGCGGCATTCAGTCGACGACGGCGACATCCTCACCGTGACGCCTGCCGCCGTCGAACTTCCCGTGACCGGCTTGGCCGGGGCCCGCGGCAACGACGGCGTGACCGCCACGCGCATCCGGGCCAATCCAAGCGACGACGACATCATGACCCGCGAATACCGGCACGGCGACCCGATGCGCCGCGTTCACTGGGCTGCAACGGCGCGGCATGGCCAGCTCATGGTGCGTCAGGAGGAGTCGGTCACCACCCCGGAAGCCACGGTCATCCTCGACCAACGCTTCACGGCGTTCGCCGCAGGAACCAGCTCGCTGTTCGGTGGCCACGACGAAGACTCGGACCTGGTGACGGGCCCTTCCTTCGAGTGGATGGTGACCGCGGCAATGTCCATCAGCGCCCACTTGGCCGAACGGAACTACTCGCTGCGGGTCCTGGACGCCTATGGCAACCCGGCTTTCGTCCGCTCGCGTTCGGCGCCGGACCCGGATGCGGAGGAGTTCTCCGGGGTTGGGGGCTTGCACGCCATCGCGGAGAGCCTGGCGGCCATTGAACTCACCGGACCAAGGCACGCCCGCAGCGAGCACCACCGGACCGACCACCACCCAGCTGACCATCGGGACGGAACCCCGGCTTCCGGCGCGGAGTCTTCCGACTCCGCCTTTGACGACCACCTCATGGACAAACTGGCAGCCCATCGCTTGCGTGGCCCGGTCCTCGCCCTGGTGGGGAGCCTGACGCTGGCCGAAGCGAGAGCCCTTGCGCCAGCGGCCGCGTATGGGGCCAATGCGTTCGCCTTGGTCATGACTGACAGTTCCCGCAGCAACGACGAGGTCCTCGAGATCCTGAGGCTCGCCGGGTGGCGTGCTGCTGCCGTGACTCCCAAGACACAGTTGGCGGCCGCCTGGTCGGCTTTCGACGAGGGCGGGATCGTGGCGGCCGCAGGGGCAGCCATGGATGTTCGGCGTGGAGCGGCGGTGCCGCGGTGACTGCCACCTCGCATCGCGGATCTCCCGGGGCGCCGCCACAGGCCGCCGGAGCGTCCGGCCGGAACCAGCCTGATGGACCGCCCCGATCGCAGGCGCGCGGCCCGGGCGTGTACCCGTGGGCCATGGCGGGTTCCGTTGCCATCGCAGTCCTGGGCGCAGCCCTGTCCCTCAATGGGGTGTTCAGGGGCTGGGCCTGGATGATGCCGTTGATCACCACGGTGGTGGTGGTTGCCCTCACCCTGGCTGGCCTGCGGGCAATGCGTGCACAGCCTTTGCTTGCGACATTGGGGGCTTTGGCGGCGCTTGCAGGAGTCCTCAGCTTCACGTTCTGCCGGCAGGAGAGCCTGCTCGGCTTCATCCCCACAACAGGTACGTTCACCGCCGTCGGCCGCCTCATCAAGCGCGCCGCCGAGACGGTGGTATCTGAGAGCGCCCCGGTGGCGCCCAACGCGGGGATCGTGTTTGTCACCTGCGCGTGCCTGGGCCTGCTGGTGGTCCTGATCGACGCCCTGGCAGTGCCATTGGCGATGCCTGCCGCCAGCGGTATCGGGCTTCTTGCTGTCATGGTGGTTCCGGCCACCATCAAGCCCCAAAGCGTCGGAGTCGCAGGCTTCATAGGGGCCGCGGCCGGCTTCCTCCTGATCCTCGGGTGCAGCCATTGGTTCGCACCCGATGCCCGGCTGCAGTCGGGATCGGCCCGTGGTTCGGGGCAGTTCAGGCGGTCATTGGTGACCGGCGGGTTGGCCCTGGCACTCGCCATGGTGGTCCCCCTCGCGATCCCCGGGTTCGACACCGGCACCTTCCCGCAGGGCTCGCGGCTGAGCCCGTGGGGCACCTCCAACGGGCTCAATCCGATGATCACCCTGGGCAACAGCCTCCGCAGCCCCACGGGAGCGGGCCGTATCACCTATGCCACCAGCGCGTCGTCGCCTTTGTACCTGCGGTCGGTGACCATCGACCACTTCGACGGCGAAACCTGGGCACCGGACGACCGCGCCAGTGATCGTCGTAGCGGTGCCGACAGAATCGATACCGGCTATACCGTCCAGAACGAGATCGTCAACGCTGTCACCTCCATCGACGCCGGCCAGTTCACCAGCCCCTACCTCCCGGCACCGTTCGCCCCCGCCTCAGTCAACGGCCTCAATGGACGCTGGACGTGGGATCCTGCGACGTTGAGCATCATGAGCACGGAGACCAGCACCCGTGGCCAGCGCTATGTGGTCTTCTCGGCGACGGCGAAAGTGACGGCCCAGGCGTTGTCGCAGGCCAATGACGCCCCAAGGGGCATCTCCGACGACTTCCTTCGGATCCCCGGGAACCTGCCGGACATTGTCCGCAAGACCGCTGACTCCGTGACGGCTTCTGCAGGCAACAACTATGCCAAGGCGCTGGCTATCCAGAAGTACCTGCGCTCCGGTGAATTCAGCTATTCCCTGCAAGCTCCGGTGCAGAACGGCTATGACGGCAACGGCCTGTCCGTGCTGGCTGATTTCCTCGCCGTCAAGAGCGGCTACTGCGTCCACTTCTCCTCCGCAATGGCCGTCATGGCTCGCGCGGAGGGCATTCCGAGCCGCGTCGCCGTTGGATATGCGCCCGGCCGCCTCACGGGCGAATCGGTGGCCTTGGTGGGCCAGGGTTCGTTCCCCGAATATGAGGTGGACGCACGTGATGCCCACGCTTGGCCGGAGCTGTACTTCGAGGGCCTGGGATGGGTGCCCTTTGAACCGACTCCCTCACGGGGCGTCGTTCCCGATTACGCCTCGGAAACGTCCACTACCGGCAACCTCAGCACCAACGCCGACGAGAAAGAGGTCTTGAACGTCCCGGCGGTGCCGGCTCCGAGCGGCGTCCCGCTGCCCGGTGTGGACACGCCGTCCTCCGGGTCCGCCGGTGTCAACCCGCTTCCCACGATCGGAGCCATCACCGCCGCCGTGGTGTTGCTGGCAGCTTTCCTGTGGTCGCCGCGGCTGAGCAGGGCAGTCCTGCGGCGGCGCCGCCTGAACCAAAGACCTCCGGATGACGCTGACGCGCTGCCGCCCGGGTACCAGGATCCTGCCCCCGAACTCGCCTGGGAAGAATTGCAGGACCTCGCCACCGACTACGGAGTGCCGTCCACCCCCAGCGAGACGCCACGGCACTTCTCCGCCCGGCTCCGCTCCAGCACTGCCTTGGGTGACGCGCAAGGGCTCGACGACGCCGCCCACCGCGCGGTGGCGAGCCTCACCTCCGACTTCGAACGGCAACGCTATGGCCGCCCGGCGGACAAGGCCCCCGCAGCGGCGACGCGCATCGCCGTCGTCCGCGAGGCGTTGCGGAACAATGCCCGCTGGCTGGTGCGTTTCCGCGCGGACTGGCTGCCGCCGTCGTTGATGCATCGGTGGTTCCACGCCCTCGGCGCCCCGTTCCGGGCCGTGGAGGCATTGGGCAAGGCCGTTGGATGGGCCTTCACCCGGGGATGGCGGAGGCTGCGGGGTTTGCTCCCCCAGCGGCGCTAAGTCGGCACGGAACAGCAAGGGGCCCGACGCCGGAACCTTGGGTTCTAGCGGTCGTTGCAACACCCAGAATTTTTGGGAGTTGCAACGACCGTGTCTCGTTTAAGCGGTGCTTCGTCAGGCCTGAATCGGTC
>NZ_JBHUCD010000022.1:0-82647 GCF_042786555.1 Paenarthrobacter sp. NPDC056912 | reverse complement strand
AAAACGCTCGGCTGGAAAACCCCAGCCGAGCGTTTACGTGATTTACTACAAACCACCTAACCAACAGGTGTTGCAACGACCCCTAGAAACCGCCAGTTTCCGGGGCCTTCGCTTTTAAGCCTGTGACACTAAGCCAGTGGCTTAGGTGTTGGGACGCTTGCCGTGGTTCGCGCCGCCGCGCTTACGGTCACGACGCTTACGTGCACGCTTGCTCATAGCTGGCCTCCTTCAATGATTGATACTCAATAAAGCTGCCCTCCAGTTTCGCACATCCGGGTGCTGCGCCGCGAACCGGCCGGGTTGTGGACGCCTGAAGGCCGCGCTTGTGCTAGCTTCGCAGGGAATTCCTGATGGAAATCCGGGCCTGGTCCAGCACCGCGCGCACGGTTTCAAGAGCCACGGGCGTCAAGGCGTTCGAGGCGCCGTGCTGGCGCAACTCAACCCGGATGTCATCCCGGAACGACTGCACCATCAATTCGGCTTCCTTGAGGATGCGCTGCCCCTCGGGCGTGTAGCCTGCGGTCCGGCTCCGGAACGTTGCGGATGTGGCGTTGGTGCGTGCCGCCTCCGCGGTGGCGGCGAGGTCGGCCCGCAGGCCACGCATGTTGGTCCGGATGTCCTCGCGGAGGTTGTCGGCGAGCCTTCTGACGGAGGCCGAGATGTTATCCTCGACATCCGCCAGCTCCTGGCGTCGGCTGTCCAGCTCTGCGCGGCCGGCATCGGTGATGAAGTACTTGGTCCGCCGACCTTCCGTCTCAGTGGCGACGAGGCCTTCTTCTTCCAGCTTGCCCAGGCGGGGATAGATCGTCCCGGCGCTGGGGGAGTAGGTGCCGCCAAAGCGGTCTCCCAAGTCCTTGATGAGTTCATATCCGTGTTTGGGGCCGGTTTCGAGGAGCGCTAACAGATACAGGCGCAATGCGCCGTGCGCGAAGACCGGAGGCATCAGAGGCCTGCCTCGCCGGGGACCGGAAGGTCGTCCTCCGACGCCGGCGCGGTGCTGTGCATGATATATGTCTTGCCGGATACGGTATTGGTCCGGACCAGCATGAGCCGCTCGTCCGGGCCGACGATGGTGTGCACGTTGCTGCCGGGTTGGGCGTACAGCTGGTCATCTATCACCACAGTCCCGCTGGCCGACTTCGCCACGATGTCCAGGCCGACATCGTGGGGCAGCCGGATGGTCAGGTCGCCGGACACGGAGTTGGCGCCGAGGTCATGGGTGTAGTCCTGCAGGTCGAAGCTGAGGTCGCCGCTCACAGTGCTGGCGCGGACGTTCTTGAACTTTCCCGAAGCGGTGACTTCACCCGAAACGCTCTTGGCGGTCAGGACGCCGTCGTGATTCCGGGCGATGACTTCGCCGCTGACGGTGTTGACGTGCAATTCGCCGCTGGTGCCATCTGCCATGACTGAACCGGAAACCGTGTTGAGCCGGATGCGGCCGCTGATGCCGGAAACCATGCCGTCGCCGCTGACAGTTCCGGCCTCCACATCGACGCCGGGTGGCAGGGCGATTCCGACGACCACTGAATTGGTGCTGGTGTTGTTGACCGTCCCCATCAAATTACGGAACCACCCTTGGGGTCCTTGGAGCTGGTGGCGAACTTCCAGGCGGCCGTCCACCAGGGTGACGGTCAGGGGGTCGCCCGTGATTTCGCTGATTTCGATGTGAACGAAGGGCTCATCATGGGTAACGACGTCAAAGCGGCCTTTGACGATTCCCAGCTTGAGTGAGCGGACATCGTCCACGTCAATGGTTTGCGGACCCGTCACGGTCCATAGTTCGTCAGACATTACCCCTCCAAGTTGCGATATATCGCGTTGATGCAAACACGATATATCGCGAATGGCAGGGAAGCAAGAGGTAACTGTGTAGAGTCAGGACGAAGCGCGGTAGACCTTGCCGATGAGGGAGCGGGCAATGATCACGGCAGGGTCCTTCCCGTCGGCGGCCGGTGCCAGGTTGGTCCATACCACCAGCGTGACGCCGTTGGTTGGATCGCTGCCCATGAAGGTGTTGAAGCCCGGAAGTTCTCCGGTGTGCCCGTACAGGTTGCCGAATTTCGCAATCCCCAAACCGTACGAAGCGCCGCCCGGGTTGTCCGGGTTGGTCGGGGTAACGCTGTCGAGCCGCTTTTGTTGGAGGTCCGGTTTCAGGAGCTTTCCGTTGACAAGGGCTTCTCCCAGGATCAACAGGTCCGCTGCCGTGGAGATCCCGGAACCGGCGGCCCAAGCCCATGACGGGTTGACGTCAGTGACGTCGTTGGGGGCGAGGGTGCCAGCCGTGGCTTCCTTCTGCATGTCCTCTGGAAGGGCGGGATTCGTCATGGTCAGGACGTTGTCACCGTAGAAGTAGCCGTGGGGATGCGGCTCCGGAATGCTGTTGGACGAAATCTCCGGAAAGACAGTTCCCTTCAGGCCGAGTGGCTCGAAGATGCGTTCCTTGAAGAGGTCACCAAGCGGCTTTCCTCCGACTTTCTCTGCGATGAGACCCAGAAGGACCGTGTTCGTGTTGGAGTAGTGAAAGCCTTGGCCGGGTGCGAAATATGGTGGATGGGCAAACGCCAGCGCGAGGAGCTCATCCGGTTTCCAGGCCCGCTGTGGTTCCTTGTCCATGGCCGAGTTGAGCTCAAGGGTCTCGGTGTAGTTGAACAGTCCGCTCCGCATGGTCATCATCTGCTCAAGGGTTATGGCATCACCATTGGGAACGTCCGGGCGGTACTTGGACACGGGATCACCGAGGGCGAGCTTGCCTTCCTGGACCAGCTGCAGGATAACCGTGGTGGTCCAGGTCTTGGTGACGGACCCTACGCGGATATGGTCTTCCGCTGATACCGGGCGTTCGGCATCACGGATACCGGTGCCGTAAGAAGCAGTCAGGGCTCCATTCGGCGTCTCCAGCAGCATCATGGCCCCGGGGACAAGCACTTCCTTCGCCGTCCGTTCGAAGTCTGCCCGCAAAGTCGCGGCGTCGAAGGGCTGCAATGCTGCGGTCGCCGCTGAGGGAGGCGCCGTTGATGTCGGTACGGGTGCGGCTGTGGAGGAAACCGACGCGGGAGCCGGGGGACCGGAACTGCAGGAAGCTGTGGCTGCGACTGCGGCCACCAAGGCCGCGGTCATTGCTGCTCTGACAGAAACCTGCACGTTCCGCGTCATGGCTACTCCGGTTGAGCGATATTAAGCCACTGGAACCAGCCACGGTGCAGGACCAGCCACGCAATCAATCCGTAGCCGGCCTGGCCCGGTGTTCCCCCATTGGCTGCGAGGTCCGTCCTCCACTGCTCATGATTGAGCAAGGGAGAGAACGTGTCAACGTAGTGGTGGTTTCGCCGTGTGGTCACGTCGGCAAACGCTGTATTGAGCTCGGCGAGCCGCTTGTTCCGTGCGGGGTCCAGCGTAGGAGGCGGACCCACCACGAAGACCTCCACGCCGCTGTGCGAGGCGCCGTCAAGGATATTGGCCAGGTTCAGGCGGGATCGGGCAGTGGACAGGCCAAACTCAAGGTCGCGGCCCGAAAGGCCGATCACCAATCTGTTCTCGTGCGTATCACTGAAACGCCTGCCGGCTTCGTCCTGCCAGCGGGCAGCGAGCCCCTCGGTGCCTTCCATGGGACAGGGGAGTGGGAAGCTTTCCACCACGACGGCGTCCTGGGGTGTACGGGCCAGCACTCTTCCGAGCCAGCCCAGAGCGCGGGGATCCCCCAGGCCCGCGAGCAGTTCATCTCCTACAGCTGCGATGCGCAGCTTCCTGTCTTCCACGGTTACCTCTTCACACTCGTTACGGTCCTTGCACGGTTTTCCGGATCAGCGGCCGGTCATGGAACCGGGTACCTGTCCCATTAAACAGAACGGCCCGGCCAGAGGTGCGCATATCGCTCCTCCAGCCGGGCAGTTTCGTTTACTTGCGTTCGAAGGCCTGCTTGATCAGGGCATCCTGTTCAGCGGCGTGGCGCTTCATGGAACCGGCCGCCGTGGACGCCGAAGCCGGACGCGACACCAAGCGGAGCTTGCGATCAAGCTCCGGTGCCAGGTTCAGGCCCATGAAAGGCCACGGACCCTGGTTGGCGGGCTCGTCCTGTGCCCAAACGATGTCAGCGTTCGGGTACTTGGCGAGCTCGGCATCGATGTCGGCCTTGGGCAGCGGGTACAACTGCTCCACCCGGATGATGGCCGTGGACGTATCGCCGGACTTCTGGCGGTTCGACAGGAGATCGTAGTACAAACGACCCGAGACCAGGATGACGCGGTCCACGTTGGCCTGCTGCACGTCCGGGTCGCCGATGACCGGCCGGAAACCTCCGGTGGTGAAGTCCTCGACGGCGGATGCGGCACCCTTGAGGCGCAGCAGCTGCTTGGGCGTGAAGATGATCAACGGCTTCCGCGGACGGCTGTAGGCCTGACGGCGCAACAGGTGGAAGTGCGAGGCCGCAGTGGTGGGGTTTGCCACGATCATGTTGTCTTCGGCACACATTTGCAGGAAGCGCTCGATACGTGCCGACGAGTGGTCGGGCCCCTGGCCCTCATAGCCGTGCGGCAGCATCAGGACGAGCGAGGAACGCTGACCCCACTTCTGTTCTGCCGAGGAGATGAATTCGTCGATGATGGTCTGTGCACCGTTGACGAAGTCACCGAACTGGGCTTCCCAGAGGACCAAGGCATCGGGGCGTTCCACCGAGTAACCGTATTCGAAGCCCATGGCCGCGTATTCGGAGAGCAGGGAGTCATAGATCCACAGCTTTGCCTGGTCATCCGAAAGGTTGCCCAGGGGCAGCCATTCATTGCCGTTGGCGCGGTCATGGAACACGGCGTGGCGCTGGACGAACGTGCCACGGCGTGAATCCTGGCCGGCCAGGCGAACGGGCACACCCTCCATGATCAGCGAACCGAAGGCCGCTATCTCGCCGAAGCCCCAGTCGATGCCACCCTCACGGGACATCTGCTCGCGCTTTTCAAGAAGCTGCTTGAGCTTGGAGTGCACGGTGAAGCCCTCCGGAATCTCCAGGTGGGCCTTGCCGATCCGGGCAAGGGTCTCCGTGGAAATCGCGGTGGATGCCGGGGAGTTGGTTCCGAAGTCAGCCTGCTGGGCGATGGGACGCTCGATGTCCGAAACAGCAGCGGAGTCCGCCGTGATGATCGGGATCGGTGAGGTCTGCGCAGCGTGTGTCTCAGCGAAGACGCGTTCGAGGCGCTCCTGGTAGTCGCGGAGCAGTTGCTCTGCTTCTTCCTCGGTGATGTCGCCACGACCGATGAGGGACTCGGTGTACAGCTTGCGGACGGAGCGCTTGGCTTCGATCAAGTTGTACATCAGCGGCTGGGTCATCGAGGGATCGTCGCCTTCGTTGTGGCCACGGCGGCGGTAGCACACCATGTCGATGACGACGTCCTTGTGGAAGCGCTGGCGGAACTCGTAGGCGAGCTGGGCAACGCGCACCACGGCCTCGGGGTCGTCGCCGTTCACGTGGAAGACAGGAGCCTGGATCATCTTGGCAACGTCCGTGGAGTACGTGGACGAACGCGATGAGGATGGCGCCGTGGTGAAGCCAACCTGGTTGTTGACGATCACGTGGATGGTACCGCCCGTGCGGTAACCGCGAAGCTGGGACAGGTTGAGGGTTTCAGCCACAACACCCTGACCTGCAAAGGCGGCGTCACCGTGGACCATGATGGGCAGGACCGGGAAGGATTCGCCCTGGTCCAGGCGGTCCTGCTTGGCGCGGACGATGCCTTCGAGGACAGAGTCCACGGCTTCAAGGTGGGACGGGTTAGCGGCGAGGTAGACCTTGGTCTGCTTGCCGTTGTCCGAGGTGAAGGTGCCTTCAGTGCCGAGGTGGTACTTGACGTCACCGGAACCCTGGACCGAGCGCGGATCCTGGGTGCCTTCAAATTCACGGAAGACCTGTGCGTAGGTCTTGCCGGCAATGTTGGTCAGCACGTTGAGCCGGCCACGGTGGGCCATGCCGATGGCAACCTCGTCCAGGCCGTCGTCGGCGGCATCGGAGATCACGGCGTCGAGCAGCGGAATCAGCGACTCGCCGCCTTCGAGGGAGAAGCGCTTCTGGCCAACGAACTTCGTCTGCAGGAAGGTCTCGAAAGCTTCTGCAGCGTTGAGCTTGGAAACGATGCGCAGTTGCTCTTCGCGGCTCGGCTTGGAGTACGGGTGCTCCAGCTGATCCTGGAACCACTTGCGTTCTGCCGGTTCCTGGATGTGCATGTATTCGATGCCCGTGGTGCGGCAGTAAGCGTCGCGGAGCACGCCGAGGATGTCGCGGAACTTCAGCTGCGGCTTGCCGCCGAACCCGCCCGTGGGCCATTCGCGGTCCAGATCCCAGAGGGTCAGGCCGTACGTCAGGACGTCAAGGTCGGGGTGCTTGCGCTGCACGTACTCCAGCGGATCGGTATCGGCCATCAAGTGGCCGCGCACGCGGTAGGAGTGGATCAACTGCTGGATGCGGGCAACCTTGTTGATCTCGTCGGCCGGATCCACCTGGAGGTCAGGGCTCCAGCGAACGGGCTCATACGGGATGCGCAGGGCTTCGAAGATTTCGTCGTAGAAGTTCTGCGCACCGAGGAGGAGCTGGTGGACAAGCTTGAGGAACTCGCCGCTGCCTGCGCCCTGGATGACACGGTGGTCATAGGTGGAGGTCAGGGTGAGGATCTTGCTGATGGCATTCTGGGCGATGATCTTCTCGCTCGCACCCTGGAATTCTGCCGGGTAGTCGAGCGCACCGACGCCGATGATGGCTGCCTGGCCCTTGGAAAGGCGTGGCACCGAGTGAACCGTGCCGATGCCACCAGGGTTGGTCAGGGAGACCGTGGTACCGGCGTGGTCGTCAGCGGTCAGCTTGCCGTTGCGGGCGCGCTTGATCAGGTCCTCGTACGTGTGCCAGAACTCTGCGAAGTCCATGGTCTCGGCCTTCTTGATGTTCGGAACCATCAGGAGGCGCGTGCCGTCCGGCTTGGGCATGTCAATGGCAATGCCGAAGTTGACGTGGGCAGGCTGAACCGCACTGGGCTTGCCGTCAATTTCGTCGTAGTAGACGTTCATCGACGGGAACTGGGAAAGCGCACGCACTACGGCGTACCCGATGAGGTGCGTGAAGGACACCTTGCCACCGCGGGCACGGGCAAGGTTGGAGTTGATGACGACCCGGTTGTCAATGAGCAGCTTGGCGGGAACGGCCCGGACGCTCGTTGCTGTGGGGACTTCGAGACTTGTCACCATGTTGGTGGCAATGGCCTTGGCCGGTCCGCGGAGGACGGAAACGACGTCTTCCTCGGGTGCCGTGGGAGCCTTGGTGCTCTTGGGAAGCTGGGCAGGGATAGGCTGCGCCGTGGTGCCGCCGGCGGGCTTCTTTGCTCCGTCTCTGGCGACCGTTGCCGGTGCTTTCTTAGCCGGGGCAGGAGCCGCCGGCACAGAGGCGGGTGCAGCAGCAGGGGCCGCCGGCGCCGATGCCGGAGCCGCTGCAGCCGGGGCTACCACGGGAAGTACTTGGGTGGGGGGATTTGCAGCTGAAGGGGCTGCGGAGGTTCCGTTGGAAGAAGTGCCGTCAGCGGTAGCGAAAGACTCGAAAAGCGGCCACCACTTGGCGTCGACCGAATTCCTGTCCTGTTGGTACCGCTCGTACAGTTCGTCAACGAGCCACTCGTTTCCGCCAAATTCCTCTGGTAGACGGTGGCTGGGCTGCTCTGGCACTTGAAATACGCCTCTTCCATGAGTGTTGTTTTCCCGCTGGCCAAAGTTGCTTTTCCACAACGATGCGCCAGGGTCCGGGTCCCGCGAACTCAGACCCATGACAGTCTAGTTAGGATCGTTGGTTAACTGCCAATACAGGTGACCTAAATCATGTTGGTGCCCGATGAATTGTTTTTTGCGTAGCCAGGTTGAGCTGTCCGTGGGGTCCAGTGGCGCGCTGACTGTAGACTGAAATTCTTATGGACAGTAAATCTAGGTGCCGGCCTGGGTCCTGTCGGGGGAGCCAATCTGGCACCTCCGCACAGCGCGCCCCTCGTGCCGGCAACACCCGTTCACATGCCCATCCTGCGCCGGCGCTCACAGCCGGTGGTGCTGCAGACCATGCGTCTGCGGGACCCGATCAGCCTCCGCCGGGGCAAATCCCCGAGCCACAGGCATTCTCCACTCTGCACATGACCGCCCTTGGGGGGATGCGCTAAGTGGAATGGATTCTCCTCCTTGCCGGATTTGCCTTGATTCTTGGCACCGGCTTCTTTGTAGCAGTTGAGTTTTCCCTGGTTGCCTTGGACCAGGCAAGCGTGCAGCGGGCCGTCGATAAGGGCGACCACGCTGCGGCGCCGCTCCTGAAATGCCTCAAGTCCCTTTCCACGCAGCTTTCCAGTTGCCAGCTCGGCATTACCTTGACCACCCTGTTGACTGGATTCGTGATGGAGCCGTCAGTGGGCCAGCTCTTGTTGGGGCCACTGGGTTTGCTTGGCATCTCTCCCGACGTGGCGCGTTCAGTGGCGCTGATTGTGGCGATGGCATTTGCCACCCTCCTGTCGATGCTTCTTGGCGAGCTAGTGCCTAAGAACATGGCGATTGCCTTGGCCTTCCCGCTGGGCAAGAGGCTGGCCCGTCCGCAACTGATCTTCACGGCCGTCTTCAAACCCGCCATCGTGGTTTTGAACGGATTCTCGAACAAGGTCTTGAACCTGTTCGGTCTCGAAGCCAAGGAAGAGATCTCCGGAGCGCGGACACCCGCGGAACTTGCCTCTTTGGTGCGCCGCTCCGCCGAGCTCGGAACACTGGATGCCGGAACAGCCAATTTCGTTGCCCGCACCCTGAACTTCTCCGGGCGAACCGCGGCCGACGTCATGACTCCGCGCATCCGCATGGAAACCATCGACGCCGACCAGCCGGTGGCGGACATTCTCGACGCCGCCCGGCGCACCGGGTACTCACGGTTCCCGGTTATTGGCGATTCCGCGGACGACATCCGCGGTGTGGTCCACATCAAGAAGGCCGTGGCCGTGCCGGCAGAGCGTCGCGCCAAGCTGGAAGCCGGGGCGATCATGACGGATGTACTCCGGGTTCCGGAGACCATCCACTTGGACGCACTCCTTTCCGAGCTGCGTGAAGGCAACCTGCAGTTGGCTGTTGTCCTTGACGAATATGGCGGAACGGCGGGCATCGCCACCTTGGAAGACCTGGTGGAAGAGATCGTTGGTGAAGTTGCCGATGAGCACGACAAGGTTCGCCCCGGGGTGCTCCAGAGTGCTTCCGGTGATTGGTACTTCCCGGGCCTCCTGAGGCCGGACGAAGTGTCCGAACAGATTCCCAACCTCACGGTTCCTGACGAGTCTGCCTATGAAACAGTAGGCGGATACGTGATGAGCCAGCTGGGACGGATTGCCAAAGCGGGCGACACCGTGGAGACCGTCGGCGGCACGCTGACGGTGACCAGGATGGACGGACGGCGTATCGACAGAATTTGTTTCCACCACGTGGAGACCGAAGAGTCGTCCGCCGCAGAGGCCGCGAACGCCCACCGTGAAGCAGGTGCAGCATGAGCGACTGGGTAGGTATCGTCTGGCTGGTGGTGCTCCTGATCGGCAACGCATTCTTTGTGGGCGCCGAGTTCGCGGTGATGTCAGCCCGCAGGAGCCAAATTGAGCCGTTGGCCGAGGCTGGCTCCAAGCGTGCACAAACCACTCTCCGGGCCATGGAAAACGTCTCCCTGATGCTCGCTTGCGCGCAGTTGGGCATCACTGTCTGCTCGCTCTTGATTCTTCAAGTAGCCGAGCCGGCCATTCACCACCTGTTGGCAGAGCCGTTGGAGATGGTGGGCGTTCCGGTTGAACTGGCCGATGTCATCGCTTTCGCCATCGCCTTGCTGTTCGTGACGTTCCTGCATGTGACCTTTGGCGAAATGGTTCCGAAAAACATCTCCGTATCCGTGGCGGACAAGGCGGCACTCCTGCTGGCCCCGCCCCTGATGTGGATCGCCCGCTTGGTGAATCCGATCATCTGGACGCTCAACTGGCTGGCCAACCACATCCTTCGATTGATGAAAATCGAACCCAAGGACGAGGTCTCTTCCTCATTCACCCTCGAGGAAGTCCAGTCGATCGTCCAGGAGTCCACGCGCCACGGCCTGGTGGATGATGACACCGGGTTGCTCAGCGGCGCCCTGGAGTTTTCGGAGCACACGGCGGCGCACATCATGGTTCCCCTGGACAAGCTGGTGGTGCTTAAGACTGCGTCAACTCCTGTGGAGTTGGAGAAGGCGGTCAGCCGGACCGGGTTCTCCCGGTTCCCGATGATTGACGACGACGGCGAACTCGCCGGATATCTGCACGTCAAGGACATCCTGTCCATCCCGGACGAGGGACGCAGGCATCCTATTGCCGAGGGACGGATCCGTTCGCTTGCCAACCTCTCTCCGGATGACGAGATCGAGCAGGCGATGTCTGTGATGCAACGTACGGGTTCGCACTTGGCCAGGGTTGTAGGCCCGGGCGGGTCTACCCAGGGCGTGTTGTTCCTTGAGGACGTCATTGAGCAGCTGGTTGGCGAGATCCGGGATGCCACCCAGGCAACGGGCATCCGGCGCTTCGGCGGCCAGGAAGCGTAACCTCAATCAGGCAAGGCAGGCTGGTGCCGACCACGTGTGGTCGGCGCCAGATTTGTCTAAATAGGAATCATTCCCATTTAGGGTTACACTTGAACCCGCCAGTAATTGTGTTTGATTCTCATTTTGAGTAGATCCGAGGTCTTCGTGCGTCGTTCCGCCGCCCGCCTGTCCATGGCCGCTTCAGCCGGTCTCGCCGCCCTTCTGCTGTCCTCCTGCGCCGGTGGCGCGGGGGCGGAGAAGCCGGCAGCTTCCGGTGCCATCGAAGTGGTAACGTCCACCAATGTCTACGGCGACGTGGTCAAGGCTGTTGGCGGGGACAAGGTCAATGTCAGTGCCATCATCAATAAGACCAGCCAGGATCCGCACTCCTATGAGGCCAGCGCGCAGGACAAGCTGGTCATCTCCAAGGCCAAGCTCGTAGTTGAGAACGGCGGAGGCTACGACGACTTCCTCCACAAGATCGCCGACGAAACCAATATCGGCCACGAGAACATGATCAGCGCCGTGGAAGTGTCCGGTTTGGCCCCGGAAGAGGCATCCCACAGCGAGGCATCCCATGGGGATGAAGGGCACACCCACGATCACGGTGAGTTCAACGAGCACGTCTGGTACAGCCTGGATACCGTGGGCAAGGTGGCCGATGCTATTGCCGCCAAGCTCGGAAGCCTGGACGCGGGATCGGCGTCAGCATTCACTGCGAATGCCGACGCATTCAAGGCCAAGCTCACCGCACTCACAGGAAAGCTCGATGCCCTGAAGGCCTCGAACGATCACGCTCCTGTGGCCATCACGGAGCCTGTGCCGCTGTATCTCCTGGAAGCTGCCGGCTTGGAGAACAAGACACCTGCGGCCTACAGTGCCGCGATTGAAGAGGGGACTGACGTTCCCGCCGCGGTACTGAAGGAAACCACTGACCTCTTTGGTACCCAGGGAGTCCGGCTGCTGGCCTACAACGAACAAACAGAAGGTCCCCAGACCGAGGCGGTCAAGCGGGCGGCGGAGGCTGCGGGAGTACCCGTAGTGAACTTCACCGAGACCTTGCCCGACGGCAAGGACTATGTCCAGTGGATGACGGACAACGTGGAATCCGTGTCCACTGCGCTCAACAAGTAGCACTCCCGAACTCCGGTTGCGGTGAGCGGCCCCGTCAACGTCCTAAGATATTCAGGATGGCTGCGGGGCCTTTTGCCTGCCACCAGTACAGACGCGAACACCAACGCCACCAACAACTGCGTTTCCAGCAGCGCATGGATCGAGGACGACTTTTGACACCGGTAGTGAGCCTGCGCGGAGCGAGCCTGCAGTTCGGCAAGAGGGCACTCTGGCGGGATCTTGATCTCGATATCAACCCGGGAGAATTCTTTGCCGTCCTTGGGCCGAACGGCAGCGGCAAGACGAGCTTCCTCAAGGTCCTCCTCGGTCTTCAGGAACTGCACTCCGGAACAGTGTCGCTGGGAGGCCATCCGGTGGAACGAGGCAGCAAGCGCATCGGCTACATTCCGCAGCAGAAATCGTTTGCCCCGGATACCCCCTTGCGTGCCCGGGACCTCGTGGGACTGGGCATCGACGGGCACCGTTGGGGGCTGCGCCTCGCCTCGGGGAAAGTCAACCAGCGGATCGATGAACTGCTTGAGCTCGTGGGGGCTTCGGACTATGCCAAGGTGCCTGTCGGGCAGCTATCCGGCGGCGAGCAGCAGCGGCTCAGGGTAGCCCAAGCCCTCGCCACCGAGCCGCAGGTCCTGCTGTGCGACGAACCCCTGTTGTCCCTTGACCTGCACCACCAGCAAGGCGTCAGTTCGCTGATCAACAAACAATGCCATGAGCGCAACAGTGCGGTGGTCTTCGTCACCCACGAAATCAATCCCGTCATGGACTATGTGGATCGTGTCCTCTACCTTGCGGGCGGACAGTTCCGGGTGGGGACGCCGCAGGAGGTCATGACCACCGAGGTCCTGTCCGAGCTGTACGACAGCCACGTGGAGGTCATCCATACCAACGGAAGGATCGTCGTCGTCGGCCTTCCGGACGCAACCACCCACTTCCATGACGACGCGCATGCCGCGGCAGGGGAGGAGCTCTAGATGGATCTCGACAGCATCCTGCAGACCATTTTCAACTTCGAGAACTACGGCGAACTGCTGGTCCTCGTCCAAAACTCCATCTGGGCCGGAGCTGTCCTGGGGCTACTGGGCGGACTGGTAGGCACCTTCGTGATGAAGCGCGACCTCGCTTTCGCCGTCCACGGCATTTCCGAGCTTTCATTCGCGGGCGCCGCTTTTGCCCTGCTGATCGGTGCCGACATCATCTTCGGTTCCTTGATCGGTTCGGTGGCTGCGGCCGTGCTTCTCGGCTTCATGGGGGTGAGGGCGCGGGATAAGAACTCGATTATCGGCGTCATCATGCCCTTCGGCCTGGGCCTTGGCATTCTCTTCCTTGCGCTCTACGAGGGACGTGCCGCCAACAAGTTCGGTCTGTTGACCGGCCAGATCGTGTCCGTCGATACCGTTCAGCTGCAGGTGCTTGCCGGGACCGCGGTGGTGGTCATGATTGCCCTGGCAGCAATTTGGCGGCCGCTGAGCTTCGCCAGTGTGGACCCGGAGATGGCTGAAGCCAGGGGAGTTCCTGTCCGTGGACTAGCGATCGGCTTCATGGTTTTGCTGGGCGTCAGCGTGGCACTGTCCATCCAGATTGTGGGCGCGCTGCTGGTGCTGGCCCTGCTGATTACGCCGGCAGCAGCCGCCTTGCGCGTGACGACATCGCCGCGGTTGGTGGTGCTGTTGAGCGTTGTCTTCGCGATGACTGCAACGGTGGGCGGAATCCTCCTCGCCCTCGGCAGCCGGATTCCCATCAGCCCCTACGTCACCACGTTGTCGTTCCTGATCTATGTGGTGTGCCGTGTGATCGGAAGGGTGCGGGCCAACCGTGGCCTCAACGGCCGGATTACCCGTGAGCAGCCGGCCGGGTCTCTTTAAAGCTTTCCGGCGGCCTTCTTGGCAGTGCATTCGGGGCACAGCCCGAAGATCTCCACCGTGTGGGCCACCTCGGTGAAGCCGTGTTCAGCCGCGGTCCGGGCCGCCCAGGTCTCGACGGCGGGCGCCTCCACCTCCACTGCCTTGCCGCAATTGCGGCACAGGAGGTGGTGGTGGTGTCCGGTGACGGCGCATCGGCGGTACACAGCTTCGCCCTCCCCGTTCCGCAGGACGTCGATGAGTCCGTCGTCGGCCAGTGATTGCAGGATGCGGTAAGCGGTGGCCAGCGAAACTGAAATGCCCTTGTTTTGCAGCAGGCGGTACAACTCCTGGGTGCTCACGAAGTCGTCCAATTCGTCCAAGGCGGCGCTGACAGCCAAGCGTTGCTTGGTGACGCGCTGCTCTTTGACGCCGCTGGCGGCCGGTGCTGCCTGACCGGTAGTAGCGGAATTGGTGCCGTGTGGCATTGAATGACTCACTTCCCTGGGGATGCTGGCAAACCCCAATTTTACCAGCAGGGCAGCCTTGGAAACTCTCAGCCGAGACCCCTAGGCTGTCCCCATGAAGCTCACCAAGTACACCCATGCCTGCGTCCGACTGGAGAAGGACGGGAATGTCCTTGTCATTGATCCCGGAACTTTCTCCGAGTCCGAAGAAGCTTTAGCCGGCGCCCGCGCTGTACTTGTCACCCACGAGCATAACGACCACATTGACCGCCCGGCCGTCTTGGCGGCCCTTCGGAGCAACAGCGCGCTGGAAGTCCATGCGCCTGCCGGTGTTGCTGGCGCGTTGAGGGAGGAAAGTGATGTAGCGGACCGGATTCACGCTGTTGAACCCGGCGTTGATTTTGACGTCGCTGGCTTCCACGTGCGGACCTTCGGTGGCCAGCACGCGCTCATCCATGCGCAGATCCCGGTGGTTGCGAACATCGGCTACTTGGTGGATGGGAACGTATTCCATCCTGGTGACTCGTTCGTTGTTCCGGACGGCATCGACGTCAAAACCCTGCTGGTCCCTATCCATGCGCCATGGTCGAAGGTCGGAGAGGTCCTTGACTTCGTTATCTCGGTCCGCGCTCCCAAAGCTTTCCCCGTCCACGACGGACTGCTCAACGAACTCGGGCGCGGGGTTGTTGAGGCCCATGTGACCCGGATCGGCGCCCGGTACGGGACAAGCTATGCACGGCTCGCTCCCCGGGAGGCGGTGGAGGTCTAGCCGGTCCATACTCCGGTGTCGTGGAACCGCTCCAGGACTGCTTCGTGCGGTGACGGGTCCAGTTCGTGCGTGGCGAGCCATCCGGCGTCGTTATAGCTGCCCGCGTAGCGGTCGCCGCCGTCGCACATGAGTGAAACGATGCTGCCTTGGCGGCCTTCCGCCACCATCCTGGCCACCAACTGCCATACGCCCCAAAGGTTGGTGCCGGTGGAAGGCCCGGCGTGCAGTCCCGTGAGTTTCCTGAGATGGCGCATTGCAGCCACGGATGCGGCGTCCGGCACTTGGATCATGTGGTCGATGACCGCAGGAACGAAGCTTGGCTCGGCCCGGGGACGGCCGATTCCCTCGATACGGGATGGCAGGCCGGTGGCTGCAGCGGCGTCGCCGTCCCGCCACGCCGGGTAGAAAGCGGAGTTTTCCGGGTCCACCACAGCCAATCGGGTGGTGTGCCGGTTGTATCGCAGGTACCGGCCGATGGTGGCGCTGGTACCCCCGGTTCCTGCACCCACGACGATCCACTCGGGCACGGGGTGTTGCTCGAGGGAAAGTTGTTCGAAGATCGATTCAGCAATGTTGTTGTTGCCACGCCAGTCTGTAGCCCGTTCGGCATACGTGAACTGGTCCATGTAGTAGCCGCCGGACGTCTTCGCCGTCTCTTCGGCTACTGCGTAGACCTCCGAAGCATGGTCCACCAACAGGCAGGCGCCGCCGAATTCTTCGATGAGCGCGATCTTTTCCGGGCTGGTGGTCTTGGTCATGACCGCGATGAACGGCAAGCCGATGAGGCGGGCGAAGTAGGCCTCGGACACCGCCGTGCTGCCACTGGAGGCTTCAACGATTGTGGTGCCCTCCGTGATCCAGCCGTTGACCAGGCCATAGAGGAACAACGAGCGGGCAAGGCGGTGTTTGAGGCTGCCCGATCTGTGCGTGGACTCGTCCTTCAGGTACAGCTGCACGCCCCAGTGCTCAGGCAGCGGCACTGCGTAAAGGTGCGTGTCGGCCGAGCGGTTGTTCTCGGCCTCGATCTTGCGGATGGCCTCGTTGGCCCAGGCCCTGTCCTGAATACACGAATTGCTCACCGGATAAGCCTAGGCTGGAATCCGGGCGCCGGCAGCAACGGTGCCCGTGCCGCCGGAACGAAGGAGAACCCATGGCCACGCTGATGAGGGCGTCGGAACTGCACAAGCGACTCGAATCGGGGGAGCACACCGTGCTCCTCGATGTCCGCTGGGTCCTTGGCCGCACCGACGGGCACGACGAATACCTGGACGCGCACGTTCCGGGTGCCGTCTTTGTGGACCTCCCCACGGAACTTGCCGACCATGCGCAGCCGCGACTGGGCCGGCACCCTTTGCCGTCTCCGGAGCACTTCCAAGCGGCCGCCCGCAGATGGGGAATCAACGACGCCGACACTGTGGTGGCGTACGACAACAGCGGGAGCATGGCGGCAGCGCGCGTCTGGTGGATGCTGCGGAACGCCGGCGTGGAGTCCGTCTACCTGCTCGACGGCGGCCTGGCCGCCTGGCGCGCGAACGGTTACGCGACGCAGGCAGGCGAGGTGCGGCCCGCCGTCGGGAATGTCTCACTGGGTGATGGCAGCATGCCGGCAATCACGGAGCATGAAGCAGCCCAGTGGCACCGCAACGGAGTCCTGCTGGACGCCAGGGCAGGAGAGCGGTACCGGGGCGAAGTGGAGCCGATCGACCCCAAAGCGGGACACATTCCCGGGGCCGTGAGCGCCCCGACCACTGCAAACCTCACAGGTGATGGGACGTTCCTGCCGGCTCATGAGTTGCGGCGGCGCTTTGAGGAGTTGGGCCTGGACGCGTCGTCCAACGTTGCTGTGTATTGCGGTTCCGGCGTGACGGCCTCCCACGAAATCGCCGCGCTGGAGATTGCAGGCTACCGCGCCGCACTGTTCCCGGGGTCGTTCTCACAATGGTCCAACAATGATGCGAATGACGTGGCCGTGGGCAGCGAGCCGTTCGACGAGGACGCCGAAGGCCCAAGTGGCAGAAGCACAGCTGCCGGGAGTAGCGTCGGAGCATGACTCCCGGACGCCCTGTGCCCCCGCCTCTTGCCAAACCCATCCCTTTGGACACCACCGAAACCGGGCCTGGACGCGCTATGTTCGCCGCAGCGTACGGTGCAACCTCCCCGGACAGTGGTCTGGTTCCGCTGACCGTAGCTCGCCGCGCACCCAAAGAGGATGACGTTGAGATCGCCATCGAATTCTGTGGACTGTGCCATTCGGACGTGCATGCAACCCGTGGGGAGTGGCGCGTACCTCCCTATCCGCTGGTTCCCGGCCACGAAATAGTGGGCCGCGTGACCCGGGTAGGTGCCGCAGTGCAGGAGTTCGCTCCGGGCGACCGCGTGGGCGTTGGCTGCTTGGTGGACTCCTGCCGCGAATGCGATAGCTGTCTCGAAGGCCTGGAACAGTACTGCGAGCGGGGCAACATTGGCACCTACGGGGTTGCCGACCCGCGCAACGGCGACGCGATCACGCAAGGCGGGTATTCGACGTCCGTGGTGGTGGATCGTCGTTTCGTGCTGCGCGTGCCTGATGCCCTTGACCCGGCGGCCGCAGCGCCATTACTGTGCGCCGGCATTACGACGTACTCACCACTGCGGTACTTCGACGTCGAAGAGGGAGACTCGGTAGGTGTCGTGGGGCTGGGCGGCCTGGGACATATGGCCGTCAAGATCGCCAAGGCCATGGGTGCGGACGTCACCGTTTTCACTACCTCCGAGTCCAAGTTCGACGCCGCCCGCGAACTGGGTGCCGACCACGTGGTTCTCTCCAAGGACGCCGATGCCATGGAGGCAGCCAACCGCAGCATCGACGTCATCATCGACACTGTCGCGGCGCCGCACGACCTCAACCCCTACTTCCGCACGCTCCGTTTGGACGGTGCGCTCTTCCAGCTCGGGCTTCCTGCCGATGACATGCCGCCGGTAAGCCCCGGCTTGCTCATCCGCCGCCGGCTCGCCTACGCGGGTTCGTTGATCGGCGGGATTGAGGAAACCCAGGAAATGCTGGACTTCTGCGCTGAACACGGTGTGGCCAGCGACATCGAGATTGTTGGCGCTGACCAACTCAATGATGCCTACGACCGCATGGTGGCAGGCGACGTGAAGTACCGTTTCGTGCTGGACACCTCAACGCTTCAGGAACCATCAGAAAGGGCAGACGCATGAGCACGCTGTTCACCAAGATCATCAACGGGGAGATCCCGGGCCGCTTCGTCTGGAAGGACGAGGATGTGGTCGCATTCCTCACCATCGCGCCGCTGACGCACGGCCACACCCTGGTGGTGCCCCGCGAGGAAGTTGACTCGTGGACCCACGCGAGCCCGGAACTTCTGGGCAAGGTGATGGACGTTGCGCAGAGCATAGGACAAGTCCAGGAAAAGCTTTTTGACGCCAAGCGGGTAGGTGTCCTGGTGGAAGGCTTCGAGGTTGACCACCTCCATGTGCACGTGTGGCCGGCGTACTCGACAGCAGACTTCGAGGTCCACAACGTGGACCACAACCCGGACCCGGCGGTCATGGACGCCACGGCCGTGAAGCTTCGTGCCGGGCTCCGGACGGCCGGTCACGGGGACTTCGTCCCGGAAGACTGAGCTGCCAAGAGTTAACCCGGCGGTGCTGAATCAGCTCCGCCGGGTTTTCTTTTTACCGACCGTCAGGCCGGGGCCAGTGCCTGGTTCAGCACTGCGCGGATGCGCTTCTCCGAGACGGAATAGGCGGTTCCGAGTTCGACGGCGAACAGGCTCACCCGAAGCTCTTCGAGCATCCAGCGCACGCGTGTTAACTCCGTGCCTGCCCGTCGTCCGGGAAGCAACGCCGACACGGCGTCGTCGTAATCGTCTTCCAACGCCTGCACGATCGCCATGTTCAGGCCGTCGCGCTGGACGTTGCCGGGGAGTTTCTCCAGCCTCTTCTCGATCCCTTGGAGGTACCGGGGAAGCTGGCTCAACTGCGCGTAGCCCGTTTGTGCCACAAAACCAGGGAAGACCAGCTGCTCCAGCTGGCTCTTCATGTCGTTCAGGGCACTGATGAGCGGCAGGCTGGCGCTGGACTTCAGTTGTTTCTGGATCCGGCGCGTGCTGGCCAGGATGCGCTCGACGATCGCAGTCACCGTGAACACAGTATCGATCAACTCGGCCCGGACAACTTCGTACAAAGCATCGAAGGCTTCCCGGTCCCACGGAAGTTCTTGGGGAGTCAGCTTGTCGACGGCAGCGAGGGCGCAGTCCGCGATCAGGGCGCTGACCGATCCGTGCGGGTTTTGGCTGAAGGTCAGTTTCTCTGTGTTGCTCAAATGCTCCAGGACATAGCGGTCAGGAGGCGGAATGCGCAGCGCCAAGAGACGGATGACGCCGCCACGCATGGCGGCCTCCTGCTCGGCCCGGCTCTGGAAGACCCGGAGGGCAACAGAACTTCCGTCGTCCACGATCGCCGGGAAACCTGTGACGTCATGGCCTTTGACCGTCCGGGTGACCTGCCGTTCGACGGTTCCGAAGTCCCACCCGGTGATTCCGGCGCGTTCAGCGACCACCGCACCAGCGGCTCCGTTTGAGGAGCTGCCGGTGGCCGGCGTTTCGGATTTGCCGTTCGGTGCGCTGGTTCCCTTCCCTCCCTTGGCGCGTGGCGTCGTTGCGGGTGTGGCGCCAAGAGATTCGGCAATGGCGCGGCGGGTGGCCGGTGCCAGCTTTTCCTGCAGTTCGGCAAGGTCCTTGCCTTCGTCCAGCACCTTGCCCTTGCTGTCCACTACTTTGAAGCTCACCCTGAGGTGCGGCGGCACTGCGTCCCAGTTCCATGAGCCCGGCGGAATGACATGGCCACGCAGTCGGCGCAAGACCAGTTCCAAGGCCTGCTCAAGGTCGTCGGTAGCGGGGTCGAAGTCGGCTTCCAGTGCGGAGGTCGCCTGGCGGGCGACGTCCGGGGCGGGCACGAAATTCTTGCGAACCTGCTTGGGCAGCGACTTGATGAGCGCAGTGACCAGGTCCGTACGCTGACCTGGGATCTGCCAGCGGAAGGGTGCGTCGTCCAGCTGGTTAAGGAACAGCACCGGAACCTCAGCGGTTACGCCGTCGGACGGATTGGGAGCCGAACCCGGTGCCACCGGATGGAACTCATAGCTCAGGGGGAGTTCGAAGCCCTTGTGGAGCCAGGACTTCGGATAGGCGGAGTCGTCCAAGGCCTCGGCGTCCTCGCTCATCAAGAGCGACTGGTCGAAGTCCAGAAGAGTGGGGTCCGAGTGGCGGGCGTCCTTCCACCACTTATCAAAGTGCCTCTCGGAGACCACCTCTTTGCCCACGCGCGCGTCATAGAACTCGAACAGGGTCTGGTCGTCCACCAGGATGTCCCGCCGCCTCATGCGGGTCTCGAGTTCTTCGATCTCCTGGAGCAAGGCACGGTTGCGGTGGAAAAACTTGTGGTGCGTTTTCCACTCGCCTTCCACCAAGGCATGGCGGATGAACATCTCCCTGGACAGCTCTGGATCGATGCGCCCGTAGTTGACCCGGCGGTTGGGGATGATCGGCACACCATACAGCGTGACTTTCTCGTGGGCCATGACTGCGCCCTGCCGCGAAGACCAATGCGGTTCGCTGTAGGAGCGCTTCACGAGGTCCGGGGCAACCTGCTCGGCCCACAAAGGATCGAACTTGGCGGCAACCCGGGCCCACAAGCGGCTGGTTTCCACGAGCTCGGCGGCCATCACGAACGCGGGAGACTTCTTGAACAGCGCCGAACCCGGGAAGATCGCGAAACGGCTGCCGCGGGCACCGGCGTATTCGCGCTTGCGCTCGTCCAGGAGGCCGATGTGACTCAAGAGCCCGGACAGCAGGCTGATATGGATGCCCTCGTGGTTCCCTACGGGGTCCGCTTCGCGCTTGTTGTCCAACGCGATGCCCAAAGGCTTAGCCAGCTGCCGCAGCTGGGTGAACAGGTCCTGCCATTCACGGACGCGAAGGTAGTTGATGAACTCGTTGCGGCACAGCTTGCGGAACTGTGTGGACGAGAGCTCCCGCTGTTTTTCCTGGACGTAATTCCACAGGTTGAGGAAGCCCGTGAAATCCGAGTTTTCATCACGGAACCGCGCGTGCTTCTCCGCCGCGAGTTGTTGCTTGTCCGTTGGCCGTTCGCGCGGGTCCTGAATGGTGAGGGCGGCAGCGAGGATCATGACCTCGCGGACACAGCCACGCTTGCCTGCTTCCACGATCATGCGGCCCAGCCGCGGATCCACAGGCAGTTGGGCGAGTTTCTGCCCGACGGCGGTCAGTCCGGAGCCGCTGCGGCCGTTGCCGGGGGCGTCGCTGGCTTTGGGCGCACTCAACGCGCCGAGTTCGCGCAACAGCATGACGCCGTCGTTGATGGCCCTGGAATCCGGCGGTTCCACAAACGGGAAGTTCTCTACATCTTTGGGTCCGCGGGCCACGCCCATGGCGGTCATTTGCAGAATGACGGCGGCAAGGTTGGTCCGCAGGATTTCCGGATCCGTGAATTGCGGCCGGGACTCGAAATCCTCTTCCGAGTACAACCGGATGGCAATGCCCTCGGACACGCGGCCGCATCGGCCCGAACGCTGGTTTGCCGAGGCCTGCGAGACCCGTTCGATGGGCAGGCGCTGGACCTTGGTCCGGTGTGAGTAGCGCGAAATCCGGGCGGTGCCGGTGTCGATCACATACTTGATCCCGGGCACAGTCAGCGAAGTCTCTGCCACGTTGGTTGCGAGGATGATGCGCCGCTTGCCTCCGGGGTTGAAGACCCTGTGCTGCTCCTGCAGGCTCAGCCGGGCAAAGAGCGGCAGCACTTCGGTGCCGGCAAGGCGCCGGTTCGTTTGGATGCGGCCGTTGATGGCCTCGGCGGCGTCACGGATTTCGCGCTCTCCGGAGAAGAAGATGAGGATGTCGCCGGGTGCTTCCTTGGCGAGTTCATCCACGGCGTCGCACACGGCATCCAGCGGATCGCGGTCTTCTTCGAGTTCATCATCGGAGCTCTCGTCGTCCGCACCGGCGGGCTGTGACAACGGGCGGTAGCGGATTTCCACCGGGTATGTCCGGCCTGAAACCTCGATAATCTCCGAAGGCTCTTCCTCGCTGCCGAAGTGCTTTGCGAATCGCTCGGGGTCGATGGTGGCCGAGGTGATGATGACCTTGAGGTCCGGCCGTTGCGGAAGGATCCGCTTGAGGTAGCCCAGGATGAAGTCGATATTGAGGCTGCGTTCGTGGGCCTCGTCAATGATGATGGTGCTGTACTTGCGCAGCAGCTTGTCCCGCTGGATCTCCGCGAGGAGGATGCCGTCGGTCATCAGCTTGACCTTGGTGGAAGCGCTGACCTCGCCGGTGAAGCGGACCTGGAAGCCGACTTCCTGGCCGATCTCGACGTCGAGCTCGGATGCGATGCGTTCTGCAACGGTGCGCGCTGCCAGTCGCCGGGGTTGGGTGTGCCCGATCAGGCCTTTGTCTCCCAAGCCGAGCTCGAGGCACATCTTGGGGATCTGGGTGGTCTTACCGGAACCTGTCTCACCGGCGATGATGGTCACCTGGTTTGCGGCGATGGCCGCCATCAGGTCCTCGCGGCGCTCGGAGACGGGCAGCTCAGGGGGGTAGGAAATATGAAGTGTCATGGCTGCTGCCAGTCTACTGTGAGCGGGGTTCGGAGTCCGCTGCACCTGTAACAGTCCCTGCCGCCACCCTGAGACGCCGGGAAAGGTGCAGGGCGAAGGACTTGAATTCCTCGGGTTCAAGAATTTCGAAGTCCATGTCGAAGGAAGCCAGATAGGCTGCCGGTGCGGCAAGGTTGTCCCACCCGGAGCGGAGGATGGTGGCGGCCGGTCCGTCGGCGTTCAGCGTTGCGTACTGGGGATTCACGACGGCGGCTACCTCAGCGAGCGGGGCATGGAACCGCACCACGACGTCGAACCGGTAGGGAGAACGCGTGATGGACTGCTGCACGTAGGCGGCGAGGTCCTCGGCGGGAAGGGGACGAGGCGTGTATTTCTTGCGTTCCGTGGGCAACGATGTAATCCGGTCAGCACGGAACGTCCGCCAATCTTCCCGCTCCACATCCCAGGCCACCATGTACCAGCGGCGGCCCGTATCCACCAGCCGGTAGGGCTCCACCAGCCTCCGTGCGGAGTCGCCGTCGGACTTGACGTAGTCAAAGGAGATTTGCCGCCGATCCGAGATCGCGGCGGACACCACGGTGAGCTGTTGGGGATCCACGGAGGCGGCATTGCTGGGCAAAGTAGTCACCGCAGCCTTCAGCATGGCGAACTTTGGCCGAAGCCGCGACGGCAGTACCTGCTCCAGCTTGGCCAAGGCGCGGACCGAGGCTTCGCCGATGCCGGCCACGGGTCCCGCCGCTACGGAGTTCAAGCCCAGGGCAACGGCCAGGGCTTCGTTGTCATCCAGCAGCAGCGGCGGCAGTTGCGCGCCGGCGCCCAACTGGTAGCCGCCAGCGATACCGGGCGAAGCGTGGATGGGATATCCCAGGTTGCGCAGCTTATCGATGTCACGCCTGACGGTCCGTTCCGTCACGCCCATCCGGTCGGCCAAGGCAGGGCCCGTCCATTCGCGGCGCACCTGCAACAAGGACAGGAGTTGGAGGAGCCGGGCAGAGGTCTGGATCATGCTAGTGAATCTAGCCCACGCGCCCCTGCCGCCGGGCACATAGGGACGCCCGCCGCTCGGGGAATCCTGCAGAATTCCGTGAGGGGACGGGCGTCGGTTGGATAAAACCTGACTGGACCTTATTCAGTTCTGTGGGATTCAGTTCTGTGGGATCGGTCCTAGTAGATCCGGAGGTTCCAGTAAGGGCCGCTCGGGGCGTCGAAGGCGCTCCAGGGTTCCTTGGAGTTGATGGGAGGGTTGTGGCCGCGTCCGTCCTTCAGGAGTGCGCTGATGGTGGCTGCGACTGCGGTGATGAGGACTATGAAGAGGATGATTGCGAAGATTTCCATGTCTCAAGCCTGCTCCTGTGCCCGCTCAAGAAACAGTGGCAGAAATGCCCCATTTAGGCAATTTTCTGCCACACTGGAGATATGTTGAAAACAGTAGCCGTGATAGTCGTTCCGGACTTCTCGATTTTCGAATTCGGTACAGCCTTCGAGGTCTTCGGCATCGACAGGTCGGCCCGCGACGCCGGAGTGGTTCCCGCGTTCGATTTCAGGGTTTGCACTCCTGAGCCAGGTGATGTCCGCATGAAGTCCGGCCTCTCCATGCACGTGAGTTTGGGGCTTGAAGCGGCGGCAGATGCTGACCTGGTCATCATGACGCCCTTCGGACGGGACCAGGAAGTCCCGGAGGCCGTCATGGACGCCCTGCGGGCCGCGCACGCCCGGGGCGCCTGGGTGATGTCCATCTGTTCCGGGGCCTATGCCCTTGCCCGGGCCGGCCTGCTGAACGGGCGCCGCTGCACCACGCACTGGCACTATTCGCAGGACCTGGCCAGCCGCTATCCGGAAGTCATAGTGGACGAGAACGTCCTCTACGTTCAGGACGGCACCATCATCACCAGCGCAGGCACCGCCGCCGGGATCGATGCCTGCCTCCACTTGGTCCGGGTGGAACTGGGTGCCAATGTGGCTGCCGCAATCGCGCGCGACATGGTGGTTCCACCGCATCGCGACGGCGGTCAGGCCCAGTTCATCGACCGGCCGATGCCGACATGTGGCTCTGCGCCGATGGAAGCGCTCCTGCGTTGGATGGTCGAACACCTCGACGAAGAACACAGCGTCAACGAGTTGGCTGCCAGGCTCCACATGTCGCCCAGGACCTTCGCCCGCCGCTTCCGGGCGGAAACCGGCACGACCCCCGCTGCTTGGCTGAATTCGCAACGCGTGCTGAGGGCCCAGGAACTGTTGGAAACAACGGAACTGAACATCGACGAAATCGCGCGGGAAGCAGGATTCGGACATTCAGTGTTGCTCCGGCACCACTTCACCAAGGTTCTGGATACAAGCCCGCAAAGCTACCGGCGCGCTTTCCGTGGGCAATTGGCGGAGGCCATCTAGGTCTCTCCCGGCTTCAGAGTGGTGGGACCGGACGGCTCGTCACTTCAGCGGCGGCGGCCGAGCCGCCCACGGGACTCGGAGCCCTCAGCCTTGGCGCATTCCACGAGTTCCTGCCAAGGGCCCGTGACTGCGCGGTCAGGAAGAGTGGCCCGGCGTTGGCCGGCCCTGATGGAGTACATGAAACGATCCGGTTCGTTGAGCGTTTTGGCCTGGCTCTTGGCTTCATCCCAAGGACATGCCTCAACAATTGGAAGCCACCGTTCCTTCTCGTCGGAGGACACGGCCTCGACGCTCCAGACAAGTGTCATCGCGGCGATACCTCCGCTGCGTTGGACCGTGATCTTCATGACCGGCTGCTTCTCGTTCGACCTGCTGGCGTAGGCCAACGAGCGGGACCGAAACACGCCGAACGGTCCCGCCAGCTGACTAAACCTTGACCTTCACAGTCTCCCACGCCTTCAGCACGGCGTCATGCTCGGCAGAACCGGCTCCAAAGAGTTCCTCGGCGGTCGCTGCGGTGGTCTTGGCGAACTTGCCGAAGGTGCACGTTGCCGGCAGGGAGCCGCTGGTCAAGGTGCCGTACCAAATTTGCCCGGGCGCGTCCCAGGCGTTGCCGCCGAGGGCCGCGGCCACCAAATAGAACGCCCGGTTCGGGATGCCGGAGTTGATGTGCACGCCGCCGTTATCCGCGCTGGTCCGGACATAGGTGTCCATGGAATCCGGCTGGGGATCTTTGCCCAGGATGTCGTCGTCGTAGGCAGTGCCGGGAGCTTTCATGGAACGCAGGGCTGCTCCCTGGACCTTGTCCGTGAAGAGTCCCTCGCCGATCAGCCAACTGGCCCTGGCCACCGATTCCTGCTTCAGGTACTGCTCCACCAGGACGCCAAAGACATCCGACATGGACTCGTTCAAAGCCCCGGCCTGGTTCCTGTACGCCAGATTTGCCGTGTACTGCGTCACTCCGTGAGCCAGTTCGTGGCCTATGACGCTGACTGACTTGGTGAATCGCTGGAAAATCTCGCCGTCGCCGTCTCCGAACACCATCTGGTTTCCGTCCCAGAAGGCGTTGTCGTACAGCTTTCCGTAGTGAACGGTGGCATCAAGGGCAAGCCCGGCGGCATCGATGGAGTCCCTGCCGAACACCTCACCATAAAGCCTGTGCGTGCTCCCGAGGCCGTCGTAGGCCTCGTCCGCAGCCGGATCCCCGACGGGGGACTCGCCTTCCTTCCGCACAACGCGGCCAGGGAGGGTTTCGGAGGTTTCAGCATCGAAGATGGTCCGCTTGGGCGGACCAGGCTGTGTTTGCCGTGCACGCGGCGGCGCCGCCGGAACCGGAGCAGTGCGTAGGGCCTGCAAATCCTTGATATGCAGCAGTGATTCCTTGGCGGCGCGCGCAACTGCCCGCAGCCGTGGTTCGTCTTGGGCTGCGATCCTGCGCAGCATGTACGGCGGGACGATGGAACAAATCACGGCGAACCCCTTTGGCTATCGGCAAATGACCATTGAAATCAGCCTAGGAGCACGTACTGACATTATTGCGGCGAAGCCCCGGCAAGCCCCGAACTGATAGTCGGTAACCGGCACAAAAATACCCCGCCAGCAGGGCTGGCGGGGTATTTCATTGTGCCCTCGATAGGATTCGAACCTACGGCCTTCTGCTCCGGAGGCAGACGCTCTATCCCCTGAGCTACGAGGGCATCCAGGGTTCCCTCCGTTGCCGGTGGGACGTCCTAGAGCTTAGCAGCCACTGTGCCGCAAATGAAAACCAGACACTGCGGAGGAAAAACCAGCTCAGTAGCCGGCGAAAGAGTCCACATGGACGCGCCGGGCTCCTGCTCCCCGCGCCGCGGCCCGCAGGGAATCCACGCTCGCCGGCGAACCCGAGACATACACTTCGCGCTCTGCCAGGTCCGGTACCAGTTCCCTAAGGCGCGGTGCGTCGATCCTGGAGGTCCCGGCGTCGAGCATGAAGTCCGGAGGAGTGGAGCCGTCCGCCAAGCGCGCGATCACCCTGGCACCTGAGGCTTCCAGCTGTTCCGCGCAGGCAAGCTCATCTCGACCCTTCGCGAGGTACAGCACCACGGTGTCCCGGGCCGCCTCATCGGCAGCCAGGTGAGCCAGAAATGGCGTAATGCCGATACCTGCTGCGATTAGCAGCACCGGCTTCCCGGCGTCGTGCGGTAACAGGAAGTCTCCGCCAACCGTTGTGGCAGAAATATTGTCGCCAGGCTGAAGCGCCAACAATGCCTTCTTGGCCGTGGACAGCGGTTCCGCCGTCCCCACCCCAAACGTCACCTCGGCGGCGCCCGGAGGGCTGGTGATACTGAAAACGCGGCGCCGGCCTTTGCCGTCGGATCCTGAATGCGGCAGGTTCAGCTCCATGAACTGCCCCGCGGCATACCGCACCGGCCGGGTTGGTTCGAACCTGAACTCCGTGCTGCCGGGAGTCAGCGCGCGGGAACCCTTGAAGATCAGCTCCACACCACCACGCTGGCCCAGGACAAATGCGATGAGGTTGCCCAGCAGCAGGGCAAGCTCCGGGGAATTGGCCACGAAGCCAAGGTTGTAGGGAACCGCGAAGACAACACCGACGACGGCGGCAAGCGCCAGCTGCTGCCAGCGGCGGGGAGGGAGGGTCAGGGGTTCGGAAAGCATGAAGCCCACGAAGAAGAGCAACGGCCGTTGAGCCAGCGGCTGCCACAAGGCCTGGCCGAAAGTCATTCCCCTGCTGAGAAGCTCAGCACAGATAATGCTGGTGGCCACCACCATGAACACCGTGGCCATGAGCATTTTCCTTGTGCGGTAGAGGACCACCAGGACGCCGGGAACCAGGAGCCACAGCATGGCAGGAGTCGCAGCCCACCACGTGGCGATGTTGAGCCCCGTCAGGCCGGTCAGGAAGGCCCCGGCCGCTGCCGGATTGAAGATATGCCTCCCGCGGAAGGCCAGTGCGTACTTGGAGGCGCTCGCCAACACGCAAGCCAGCGCCACTCCTGCCATGTCCGTTACCCCGAACGCGGGCCAGAAAAGGAAGTAGATCAGCAGTCCCGTAATCAGGGATGACTCCGAATGCGGCGTGATCCGGAAGACCATGGCCAGCAGGCGGTTCGACGCGTACGTGACACCCAGGCAGAGGACCAGATGCACCAGCATTTGCGGGAGGCCGAAAGTCAGCCATCCCAGGACATTGAGGACCATGCTGTAGACCACCAGCACGCCCAGGACCCAAAGAATCAGCCGGTACATGGTGAAACGGCCCAGCCAGGTGTCGATTCGCGACTTAACGGCATTCATGAGAACAGTCTCCCCTCAAAACCCGTGGAAAACGTGGCGGTGCCTTCGGCGGACACGCTGAGCCAGGAAAAGTCGAACTCGTCCTCGAGGCGGGCAGGTTCCACCATGAACATCGCCGTTGCCAGGCCATCGGCCACAAGGGCGCTCGCCGCCATGGTCCAAGTGGCCACAGTGGTACGGATTGGCCTTCCCGTGGTTCCGTCAAGAACGTGGTGCAGTCCGTCACCCCACGCACGCCGGTTTGAGGCCGACGCGCACAGTGCGGAATTGTCCAGCTCCACAGTGCCGATTGCCTGCTTGGAGTTATAGGGGTGCTCCAAGGCAACAGTGACGGGATGGGCTCCGGCATGGAGCATGTCGCCGCTGCCGTCCACCAGGAAGTCCGTGAGGCCGGTTGAACGCAGAACCCCTCCCAGCAGATCCACCAACTGGCCCTTCCCGGCTGCACCGATGTCCAGGACCACGGGCTTCTTGGCGGTCAGCGCCGTGCCTGTCCACTCGAGCACGTCATCCCAAGGCGGAGCCCCCTGCGGTTCCCCCGAAGGAGACAAGGAGTAGTTGGCGTCGTAGCCCAGCCGCTCGAGGCTAGTACCGACCAGCGGAGTCACGGCTCCGCTGCTCAGCCGATAAAGGGCCGCATAAAGCTCATGGAGGGCAACGGCATGCGGGGGAAGTGCAATGGTGCCCGGACCTCGGGACAGGCCGGACACCAGCGAGTCCGTCCTGAACCGCGAATAGGTCATGTCGTAGTCGCCCACTGCCTCCAGCAGTTGGTGGCGGACAAGAGGGCCAAGCCGGTCCGGCGTCGAGATCTCCCACTGCGTACCGATCCCCTCGAAGCTGAAGCTGCTCCAACCAGGGTGCGGCATCGCTGTTACTTGGCCTGGGACTTGATCTGTTCGACAGCTTCATTGAAGCCACCGGACGTCAAGGAGGAGCCAGCAACCTTTGAGACCTTGAGCTCGTCAATGTCCTTGCCCACGATCTGGGCAGAAATCCCACTGGCGAACTCACCTTGGAACTTCTTCGTGTTGGGATTGGAAGGGTGGGTGGTGATATTGACGGCGGACACCTTGTCAGCGGTGAGTGTGATTTCAACGCCTACGGTTTCCTGCCCGTTCGGTGATGTGTAGGTGCCGTCGGCACTGTAAGTACCGTCCTTGTAAGTCGATGCACCCGCGGCTCCGGCGGCGGCTGACGATGAAGGGCTGGTGGTGGAAGCCTGTCCGCCGTTCTGGGTAGCTGGAGTCTGGGTGGAGGGGGACTCGGCCGTGGGTGCACAGGCGGCGGCGCTTCCCATGATGGAGAGGCCGGCAATTCCGACGTAGAGGCTCTTGCGGAGTGGCGTAGTCATGGTTCTGCTCGTTTCAACTGGACAAGAATTGGTCAATGATCTGGTGTTCGTCTCAGGATGACCGCCAAGGCCACCTCTTACGTCTTCACAACGTTGAAAACAGCATATTGGTTCAGTCTGTGTGGGTGGATCGTCGTTCCTGTGCGTCGACTGTGTGAGCAACTGTCCACATACGGCTGCATCAATTCCGCGTCTTTGCGGGCCCCCGGTAGGCTAGATGCGTGACTCCCGAAGAACTCTCTGCTGCCATATCCGCCTGCCTTAAGGACGCCGTCTCTACAGGCGAAATCGCCTTGACGGAATCTGCTGTGCCCGATGCTGTGCGAGTGGAGCGACCCAAGAACAGGGATCACGGGGACTGGGCCACCAACATCGCCCTGCAACTGTCCAAGCAGGCCGGCATGAATCCCCGCGAATTCGCCGGCATCCTCAGCAACCATTTGCAGGGAATTCCCGGTGTTACCGGAGTGGAAATCGCCGGTCCAGGCTTCCTGAACATCACCGTGGATGCTGCCGCCGCCGGCGCCCTCGCCAAGGCGATTGTTGAGGCCGGAGCCACATACGGCACCAATACGGCGCTCGCAGGGCGTGTGGTCAACATGGAATTCGTTTCCGCCAACCCCACTGGCCCGCTGCACATCGGGCACACGCGCTGGGCAGCCCTGGGCGATGCGATCGCCCGTGTACTGCGTGCCTCCGGAGCTGATGTCACCGCTGAGTACTACATCAACGACGCCGGCTCGCAGATGAACGTCTTCGCCAACTCCGTGCTTTCCCGCCTGCATGGCCGGGGCGTACCCGAGGGCGGCTACCCTGGCGAGTACATCCGCGAACTTGGCGACGAAGTGCTCAAAGCCCACCCCGACATCCGCGAACTGACGGACGAGGCAGCCCTGCCCGTCATCCGCGCAGCCGCCTACGAGGCTCAGATGGCCGACATCAAGGCCACCCTGGCCGGTTTCGGTGTGGAGTTCGATGTCTTCTTCTCGGAGAAGGAACTGCACGACGCCGGTGCGATCGAATCCGCCGTCGCCCGCCTTCGCGAGCAGGGCCACGTGTTCGATGACGGCGGCGCCGTCTGGCTGCGCACCACCGACTTCGGCGACGACAAAGACCGCGTCATGATCCGCGCCAACGGCGAACCTACCTACTTCGCCGCGGACGCCGCTTACTACCTGTCCAAGAAGGACCGCGGGTTCACTGAGAAGATCTACCTCCTCGGCGCCGATCACCACGGCTACATCAACCGCCTCAAGGCCATTGCGGCCTGCGCCGGTGACGATCCCGAGGTCAACATCGAGGTCCTCATCGGCCAGCTCGTGTCCGTGAACGGCGCCAAGTTGTCCAAGCGTGCGGGCAACATCATCGAGCTCAAGGACCTCATTTCCTGGCTGGGCAAGGACGCGGTCCGCTATTCCCTGGCCCGCTTCCCGGCGGATTCGCCCTTGACGCTGGACCCGGAACTCTTGAAGAAGCACAGCAACGAGAACCCCGTGTTCTACGTGCAGTACGCCCACGCGCGCTCCCGCGGCACTGCCCGCAACGCTGCTGAAGCCGGCGTGGATCGGTCCGTTTTCGACGCCTCACTGCTGGACCACGCCACCGAAAACGAGCTGCTTTCCTACCTGGGCAGCTACCCGTCGATCGTCGCCAAGGCCGCCGAACTGCGTGAGCCGCACCGCGTGGCCCGCCACCTTGAAGTGATCGCAGGTGCCTACCACCGCTGGTACGACGCTTGCCGTGTCTCTCCGCAGGGCGAAGAACCTGTACAGGACGTCAACCGCACTCGTTTATGGCTGAACGACGCCACCAGCCAGGTGCTCGCCAACGGACTCGAACTGCTGGGCGTTTCTGCGCCGGAACGGATGTAAGGCAATGACAACAGACGCTGTACACGCTTCGCCGCTCGCCCCGGAGTGGTTGGCTGTCCCGGAAGACCTCAACGCCCTTCAGTCGCCGATGTGGGCGGCGGGAGTTGAGAAGAACGACGCCGGCGAGGTCACCATCGACGGCCTGTCCGTCAGTGAGCTCAAGGAGCAGTTCGGCACCCCGCTCTTCGTCATGAGCGAATCGGACTTCCGCTCGCGTGCCCGCGCCTTCAAGGACGCCTTCGACGCTGCCTTTGCGGACATTTGCGGGGGAGTGGACGTCTACTACGCCGGAAAGTCCTTCCTCTGTACGGCTGTGGCCAGCTGGGTGGCGGAAGAAGGCCTTCGACTCGATACCTGTTCCGGTGGCGAGCTCGCCGTGGCTGCCCGCGCCGGAATTGACGGGGCAAACCTTGGATTGCACGGGAACAACAAATCGGACGCCGAGATCAACCGTGCCTTGGACATGTCGCTTGGCAGGATCGTGGTGGACAGCCTCGACGAACTTGAGCGCGTCGCCAAGATTGCTTCCAGCCGGGGCGAAACGGCCAAAGTCATGCTCCGCCTGACACCTGGCGTGCATGCCCACACGCATGAGTTCATCGCCACCGCCCACGAGGACCAGAAATTCGGCCTCTCCATGGCGGAGGACTCCACCGAAGAAGCGGGCCTGTCGGCAGCCGAGGAAGCCGTTGCCGCGGCTACGTCCTATCCGAGCATTGAACTGCTGGGCCTGCACTGCCACATTGGCTCCCAGATCTTCGAGCCGGACGGCTTCGCGGTGGCCGCGGAAAAGCTCCTCGGTTTCCTGGCTGCCATGCAGGCCAAGTACTCCATTGTCCTGCCGGAGCTGGACCTGGGCGGCGGCTACGGGATCGCCTACACCCCGGTGGACACTCCCCGCCCCGCAGCCGAGATCGCGCAGGCGATGGCCGCAGTCGTGCGGGCCAAATGCGCCGAACTGGCCATTGCGTCTCCGCGGATCTCCATTGAGCCCGGACGCGCGATCGTTGGCAGTACCACTTTCACGCTGTATGAAGTCGGTACGCTGAAAACAGTTCGCGTGGACGCCCCCGCTGCCCTAACAGGGCAAGAGAACGTTACGTATCCACGCCGCTATGTGTCGGTGGATGGCGGAATGAGCGACAACGCCCGTCCGGTGCTTTACGACGCGGATTATTCGGCAATTTTGGCGTCCCGGGACTCTGAAGCAGCTCCGCAGCTGTCCCGCGTAGTGGGCAAACATTGCGAGAGCGGCGACATAGTTGTTAGAGATGTATATCTGCCCGCGGACGTGGCAGCCGGTGATTTGCTCGCAGTACCGGGTACCGGCGCCTACTGCTGGGCCCTTTCCAGCAACTACAACTACCTGGCCCGGCCTGGCGTTGTCGCCGTGCGCGACGGAGCCGCCAGACTGATTGTCCGCGGGGAAACCGAAGAAGATCTCTTGAACCGCGACATGGGAGTGGCGAATGTCTGAAGTGCGAACCCTGAAGGTGGCCCTGCTGGGCTGTGGCAATGTTGGGGCCCAGGTCGCGCGGATCCTTGTTGACGACGCCGACGCCCTCGCTGCCCGTAGCGGCGCCCGTCTGGAACTGTCCGGCATTGCCGTGCGCAACATCGACTCCCCACGCGATGTTGAACTTCCGCGCGAACTTTTCACCACCGATGCCGATACCCTCGTCAAGGACGCGGACCTGGTCATCGAACTCATGGGCGGTATCGAGCCTGCCCGTTCGTTGATCCTGACCGCAATCCAAAACGGCGCCAGCGTCGTCACCGGCAACAAGGCCTTGCTCGCACAGGACGGCCCCACCCTCTACGAAGAGGCGGACAAGGCCGGCGTGCAGCTCTCCTACGAAGCTGCGGTCGCAGGCGCAATCCCCATTCTGCGCCCCATCCGCGACAGCCTCTCCGGTGACAGCATCAGGCGCGTCCTGGGCATCGTCAACGGCACCACCAACTTCATCCTTGACCAGATGGACAGCACCGGCGCCCAGTTCGCTGACGCCCTCGCCGAAGCACAGCGCCTGGGCTATGCCGAAGCAGACCCCACTGCCGATGTCGAGGGTCACGACGCCGCCGCGAAGGCCGCGATCCTTGCGTCCCTGTCCTTCCACACGCGCTTCTCCTTGGACGATGTCTACTGCGAAGGCATCACCAAGGTCAGTGCAGCTGACATCGCCTCGGCCAAGGAAGCGGGCTTCGTCATCAAGCTGCTCGCGATCGCCGAGAAGATTGATTCCTCGGACAACGGCAGCGGCATTTCGGTACGCGTCCACCCGACGCTCCTGCCGCGCGAACACCCGCTGGCTGCCGTCCGCGGTGCGTTCAATGCCGTGTTCGTCGAAGCTGAAAACGCCGGTGAACTGATGTTCTACGGCCAAGGAGCAGGTGGAACCCCCACCGCCTCCGCAGTGCTTGGCGACCTCGTCTCGGCTGCCCGGCGATTGGTCCTGGGCGGCCCCGGCCGCACGGAAACCACCACCGGCCATGTTCCGGCGTTGTCGATCGATGCCTCGAACACGAGCTATTACATCGGCTTGGACGTCGCTGACCAGGCAGGTGTGCTCGCACGCATCGCACATATCTTCGCCGAGAACGGCGTCTCCATTGAGATCATGCGCCAGACGATCCACCGTGACTCTGCCTCCAACGTTGAGTCGGCCGAGCTGAAAATCGTGACGCACCGTGCATCCGAAGCTGCACTTGCAGCAACCGTCGAGGCCGTGAAGGGCTTGGACGTCATCAATTCTGTAACATCCGTACTGCGGGTAGAAGGAGTCTAAGTGGCTCACCAATGGCGCGGAGTAATCCGTGAATACGCTGATCGTTTGCCCGTAACGGAAGCCACCAAGGTCATCACCCTCGGCGAGGGCGGCACACCGCTGGTGCACGCACAGAAGCTCTCAGAGCTGACCGGCTCAGAGGTTTACCTCAAGGTCGAAGGCATGAACCCCACGGGTTCCTTCAAGGACCGTGGCATGACCATGGCCATGACTGCTGCCGTCGAAGCCGGCGCAAAGGCCGTGGTGTGCGCCTCAACTGGCAACACGTCGGCCTCGGCTGCTGCCTACGCAACGGCCGCAGGGCTCAAGTGCGCAGTGCTGGTACCCGAAGGCAAGATCTCCATGGGCAAACTGAGCCAGGCCATCGCGCACGGGGCCACTTTGCTGCAGGTGGACGGCAACTTCGACAACTGCCTCGACATTGCCCGCAAGCTCGGGGAGTCCTACCCCGTGTTCCTGGTGAATTCCGTCAACCCTGCCCGAATCCAGGGCCAGAAGACCGGTGCCTTCGAGATTGTGGACTCGCTGGGCGACGCCCCGGACATCCATGTGCTGCCCGTCGGCAATGCCGGCAACATCAGCGCTTACTGGAAGGGCTACAAGGAGTACTCCGCGCCTTTCGAGACCGCTAACGGAACCCTTGCGGCTGTCTCCACGAAAAACCCCATCATGTGGGGCTTCCAGGCCGCTGGTGCCGCACCGTTCGTCGCCGGGCACCCCATTACCGAGCCTGACACCATCGCCACGGCCATCCGCATCGGCAACCCGGCGTCCTGGGACACTGCCGTGGCAGCCCGCGACGAGTCCGGCGGCCTGATCGAAGCCGTTACCGACGACGAAATCCTGGCAGCCCACCGCTGGTTGTCCGCCAAGGAAGGCGTCTTCGTGGAGCCCGGCTCAGCTGCCGGCGTCGCAGGTCTGATCAAAAAGCACGCTGCTGGCGAGGTTCCGTCCGGCAAGACCATTGTCATCACAGTCACCGGCCACGGACTCAAGGACCCCCAGTGGGCCCTCCGCACCGAGGACGGCAGCGATGTCCAGCCCGTCAAGGTGTCGAACGACGTCGTCACCGTGGCCGCAGAACTGGGACTGGAAGAAAAGTAAGAGTGGAATCAACGCAGCCCACCGCGACCGATCGCGCACTCGTCGCGGCCGGCCAGCGGCTGACCGTCAAGGTCCCCGGTACGAGTGCCAATCTGGGCCCCGGGTATGACAGCCTCGGCCTGGCCCTGTCCATCTACGACACCTTGACGGTGGAAACACTCAGCACCGGGGAGCTCGAGTTCGAGCTCTCCGGTGAGGGCGCGGAGAGCCTCCCACGCGACGCCAGCCACTTGGTGGTCCGGGCTATCGATCTGGCCTTGGACCGTTTGGGCTTCCGTCGGGAAGGCCTGAGGATCACCGCGGACAACGTCAACCCGCATGGCCGAGGCCTGGGCTCGTCGGCCTCCGCCGTTGTTGCTGCGGTGACTGCAGCGAATTCCATGGTTCCAGAAGCCGCCCAGCAGGGCCGCGACTGGATCCTCCAGCTGACCAGTGAGATCGAAGGTCACCCGGACAACGTCGCACCCGCGATTTTCGGCGGACTGGCGCTGTCATGGCAGGACAGCGAGCAGTACAGCAGCACCCGGGCTGACGTCGCTGAGTCAGTCATTCCCGTCGTGGCGGTGCCTGACTACGAATTGTCCACGGAAACGGCACGCGGACTTTTGCCGGCGTCGGTTGGCCATCATGCGGCGGCCATGAACTCCGGACGTGCAGCCCTCCTGATCCACGCACTCACCACGCAGCCTGGCTTCCTGCTGCCGGGCACAGAGGACTACCTTCACCAGAGTTACCGCGCCCAGGCCATGCGGCCCAGCGCTGAGCTCATTTCGGCCCTCCGCGCTTCGGGGCACGCCGCCGTTGTTTCGGGCGCCGGTCCCACAGTGCTGGTGCTGGCCAATGGCCAGGCGGAAGCAGCTACGGTTGCCGATTTCATTGAAGCTTTCACGGGGGCCAACACACCGGACATCGGTTGGCGTGTGATGACGCTGGCTGTGGACGTTGAAGGTGCTAGAGTGGAAGTGCACCGGCGGTAAAACCGCGGGCAGTTCCCTGATTTTGGTTCTCGGTGGTTACGCCGTACCTTTCGTCAACTGTGTCAACGTTTAGCGGTGCCGTCTCCTTCCGGCCTGTCTCAGGTGCCGCAGAACTCTCTCTGTTCCCTGAATTTTCAGTCGGCTGTCCGGGCAACTGGATCCAGTGAAGACGATCAGTATCCGGCCCTGTTGGCCACAATCCATCAGGCACGGCCCAATCACCGGCTGCAGATCTGAACTGCAGCCCAGAACAAATCATCGCGTCCAGCTCTCGCTCTGGACGCCGTCGAGGGGGAAGGATCCTTCGTGACAGAAACCACTGAGCTGGCTTCAGCTGTGGACACAACATCTTCTGCTGCTGAGTCGTCAACGGTAGCAACCACCAAGAGCAGCGGCCTTGCAGGCCTTAAGCTCGCCCAATTGCAGGCTCTGGCGAGCCAGTTGGGCATCTCCGGGGGATCCCGTATGCGCAAGGGGGACTTGGTTACGGCCATTTCCGCCCATCGCGCCGGCACCTCCACCACAAAGGCTCCCGCCAAGGCCACTGCCGCGGCAAAGGGAGCCGCAGCCAAGGAGGCCCCCGCGAAGGAGGCCAAGGCCGCTGAGAGCAGCGTGCCCGCTGAGGCTGCTGTCGAGGCTCCTGCCCAGGAAGCGCCCCGCGGACGGGGACGCGGCCGCAGCCGTCGTGCAACCAGTGACGGCGTGGTGGCAGCTGCAGAGACCGCCGCCGCACCTGCCGAAACAGCAGCTGCACCCGTGGTTGAAGCTCCAACGGCACCGGAAGCCGGCGAGGCCGGAACCGAACGCCGCCAGCCGCGCACCCGGAACCGCCGCCGCGGCGAAGCTGCCGCAGCCCCCGCTGAAGCAGCAGAGGCACCGGCAGCCGAGCGTACGGAACAGCGTGAGCAGCGGACTGACCGTACGGAACAGCGTGAGCAGCGTACTGACCGTGCTGACCGTACGGAACAGCGCGAGCAGCGTACTGACCGTACTGACCGCACTGAACAGCGCGAGCAGGCCGACTCCGGTGACCAGTCGCAGCGCGGAAGCCGTGACAACACCCGCGGCCGCCGCGAAGACACCAACGACGCCGATGACACCGGCAATCGCCGTAACCGCCGGAACCGTCGCGACCGCAACGAGCAGAATGACCGGAGCGATCGTCGGGGAGGTCAGGACAGCCGTGATGGAAACACCCGAAGCGACCGCTTCCGCGACCGTAACGAACGTCGTCGTGGCCGCGCCCAGGGACCGGACGTTGACGACGTCGAGGTCACTGAAGACGACGTCCTGCTTCCCGTAGCGGGCATCCTGGACGTTCTGGAGAACTACGCGTTCATCCGTACGTCCGGATACCTCCCGGGCGCAAACGACGTCTACGTCTCCTTGGCACAGGTCAAGAAGTACAACCTGCGCAAGGGCGACGCCGTCGTGGGCGCCATCCGTGCACCTCGCGAAGGCGAAGACCGCAGCCAGCAGTCCGCACGCCAGAAGTTCAACGCGCTGGTTCGCGTTACCTCTGTCAACGGCAAGACGCCGGACGAGCTCAAGGACCGTGTCGAGTTCGCCAAGCTCGTGCCGCTGTACCCGTCCGAGCGCCTGCGCCTCGAGACCGATCCCAAGAAGATCGGACCGCGAGTCATCGACCTCGTAGCCCCGATCGGCAAGGGTCAGCGTGGTCTGATCGTCTCCCCGCCGAAGGCAGGCAAGACGCTCATCCTGCAGTCCATCGCGAACGCAATCACCACCAACAACCCTGAGGTCCACCTCATGATGGTGCTGGTTGACGAACGTCCGGAAGAAGTCACGGACATGCAGCGCACCGTCAAGGGCGAGGTCATTGCCTCCACCTTCGACCGGCCTGCTGATGACCACACCACCGTGGCCGAACTCTCCATCGAACGCGCCAAGCGTCTCGTGGAGATGGGCATGGACGTGGTAGTGCTCCTGGACTCCATGACACGTCTGGGCCGCGCCTACAACCTGGCAGCACCGGCCTCCGGCCGCATCCTGTCCGGTGGCGTGGACTCCGCAGCGCTGTACCCGCCCAAGCGCTTCTTTGGTGCAGCCCGCAACATCGAAAACGGTGGCTCGCTCACCATCCTGGCAACGGCCCTCGTCGAGACCGGTTCCAAGATGGACGAGGTCATCTTCGAAGAGTTCAAGGGCACCGGCAACATGGAGCTCCGCCTGTCCCGCCAGCTGGCGGACAAGCGCATCTTCCCGGCCGTGGATGTCAACGCATCCGGTACACGCCGTGAAGAAAACCTGCTCTCGCCTGAAGAAGTCAAGATCATGTGGAAGCTGCGCCGCGTCCTTTCCGGCCTGGAGCAGCAGCAGAGCCTTGAGCTGCTGACCAACAAGATCCGGGAGACACAGAGCAACGTCGAGTTCCTCATGCAGGTACAGAAGACGACGCTCGGAGCGAAGTCGGACAACGACAAGTAGCGTTATCTGGGGTGGGGCCGTCGAGTAATTTTGCCGGCCCCGCCCCTTCGCGTTGCTGCTGACGTACTGCGTACGTCAGCAGCAACGCTACGACAGGCCCGATGCCACTCCCGGGCCGGCAAAATTACTCGACGGCGGTCAGGTCACCTTGGGCGTTGCCGTCACCATCGCTGGCCGGCTTATTTGAGCGGTTGGTCGTTAAGACACCAATCGTCGCAACTAGACTTGTCTGCGAGTCGAAAGAGGTTTGAAAATGTTTGAGTCCGTACAGGGATTGCTTGATGAGCATGCTGCTATCCAGGCACAGTTGAGCGATCCTGCTGTTTATGCCGACCAGTCTGCTGCCAGGAAGCTGGGGCGGCGCTCTGCTCAGCTCCAGGGCATTGTGGAGGCGTACAACAAGTGGCGCGGGCTCAACGACGACCTTGAAGCAGCCAAGGAAATGGCTGACGAGGATCCGGAGTTTGCCGCTGAGGTGGAAGTGCTGCAGGAGCAGATTCCTGCGGCGGAGGAGAGGCTGCGCCGTCTGCTGATTCCCCGTGATCCTGACGACGCACGCAATGTGATCCTTGAAGTGAAGGGTGGCGAAGGCGGCGACGAAGCTGCTTTGTTCGCCGGCGACCTTCTGCGGATGTACATGCGCTATGCCGAATCCCGTGGTTGGAAGACCGAGATGATTTCCGCCACCGAGTCCGACCTCGGAGGCTACAAGGATGTTTCGGTGGCCATCAAGGGCAACTCGAATGACCCTGCGCAGGGCGTTTTTGCCCGGCTGAAGTTCGAAGGCGGCGTGCACCGTGTGCAGCGCGTTCCTGTGACCGAATCCCAGGGCCGCATCCACACGTCCGCTGCCGGCGTCCTGGTGCTCCCGGAAGTCGACGAGCCCGAAGAACTTGAGATCAACCAGAACGACCTCAAGATCGACGTCTACCGTTCCTCCGGTCCCGGTGGCCAGTCCGTGAACACCACCGACTCCGCCGTCCGTATCACCCACTTGCCAACGGGCATCGTGGTGGCCATGCAGAACGAAAAGTCCCAGCTTCAGAACCGTGAAGCAGGCATGCGCGTTCTCCGTGCCCGCCTCTTGGCGCACCAGCAGGAACAGATCGATGCCGCCAACTCCGAACAGCGCAAGTCCCAGATCCGAACCATGGACCGTTCCGAGCGCATCCGCACCTACAACTTCCCCGAAAACCGTATTGCGGACCACCGCACCGGTTACAAGGCGTACAACCTGGATGCTGTGATGAACGGTGACCTTGAACCAGTGATCCAGTCGGCTATCGAAGCGGACGAGCAAGCCCGTTTGGATGCGATCGGCGAGTAGCAGCCGGCCGATACCAACCCTGCAGAGTACATCAATGATGTTTCACCAAGGCCAGAGCCTCGCGGACGCAGTTCGCGAGGCTACTGCCGTCTTATCCGCCGCCGGTGTACCCACCCCGCGGGTGGACGCGGAATTGCTCGCCGACCACCTGATGGGAGTCGGCCTCGGTCGCCTCCGTGCCATGCTCCTCGGCGATTCTCCAGCGCCGGAAGGATATGGCGAGTTGGTGGCCGAGCGTGCCGGACGCGTCCCCCTGCAGCACATTACCGGCGTCGCATATTTCCGCCACCTTGAGTTGCGCGTGGGCCCTGGAGTCTTCATTCCCAGGCCGGAAACCGAATCGGTGGTCCAACTGGTCATCGACCACGTGGCCGGAATGCGCAACCCGAAGGTTGTCGATCTGGGGACCGGTTCCGGGGCCATCGCAGGCTCCATTGCCCATGAGGTACCAGGTGCCGAGGTCCACGCAGTGGAGTTCAGTATGTTCGCGCATGCGTGGGCGGCTAAGAACCTGGAGCCGCTGGGAGTCGTCCTTATCCAGGGCGACCTGCGGGATGCCCTGCCCGAGCACAACGGAACCTTCGACGTCGTCGTTTCCAACCCGCCCTACATCCCGGCCGAAGCGATCCCAACCGAACCCGAAGTTGCCCTCCACGATCCGCCGGAAGCACTGTACGGTGGGGGAGCGGACGGCATGGAACTTCCGACGGCGGCAGCGGCCTCCGCGGCACGCCTCCTGAAACCTGGCGGCTACTTCGTGATGGAACACGCGGAAGTCCAGGCAGCGTGGATCGCCAAAATGCTGCAACGCACAGGACGTTGGAACAACGTCACCACACACTTTGACCTGAACGGCAAGGAACGTGCCACCAGCGCGGTGCTGGCGATCACCGTTCCTGATGAGTGAAAGAATAGCGCTGTGACCACAACCTACAACTGCACTTCCGATGACCAGCGGGCCGAAGGACTTCAGCACGCCCAGCGTGCCATCAGCGAGAAGAAGTGCATCGTGATGCCGACGGACACCGTATACGGCATAGCCGCGGATGCCTTTTCTCCCCTGGCCGTGACCATGTTGCTGGCATCCAAGGGCCGCAGCCGGCAGATGCCGCCGCCTGTATTGATTCCACGGATCAACGCTCTTGACGGGCTGGCCACCGACGTACCTGCCGATGCCAGGGCCCTCGCCCAGGCATTTTGGCCGGGAGGTTTGACGCTGATCCTGCACGCCCAGCCTTCCCTGGACTGGGACCTGGGCGAAACGAAGGGCACCGTTGCCCTGCGGATGCCGGATGACCACATTGCGTTGGATCTCCTGGGCATGACCGGCCCCCTGGCCGTTTCATCGGCCAACCGCACGGGTCAGGAAGCAGCACAGACTGCTTCTGAAGCGCGCCTGCAACTTGCCGAATCCGTTGAGGTTTATCTTGAAGGCGGCTTCCGGCCGGTCAAGGGCACCGCCGCCCAGCCTTCCACGATCGTCGACGCAACCTCCACTCCCTTCCGTGTGGTTCGCCAAGGGGCCATCGAACTGGAGCGCCTCCGCGAGATCGTTCCTTCGATGCTCGGCATTGGAGAGACCATCCCAGCGGAAGCGGAGCCGGCCCCGGAAGTGACCCCCGCAGAAGTTGCACCCGCGGACCAAGCGGAGGGTTCCGCCGTCGAGGAGACGGCACAAGAGACCGGCGTGCCCGAGGCCTCCACCGAATCCGCAGCTCCCGACGCGGTTGTTCCCGACGCCCCCAGCGAAGCCGCTGCTTCCGAAGCCCCCAGCGAAGCCAAGACCGAATGATCCCTGAACGCCAGAGCGTCCCCGTCCTTGACGTCGACGCCACTCCGCTGCGCGTCAATGAGCTCGTCGAAGCCATGGGCGGCCTCGTAGCCGCCGGGACCACCGGCACCGTCCTTGGACACAACCTTCACAGCATCACCCTGTTCCATTCGCGTTCCGATGTCCGTTCGCTCTACCAGGAGGCGTCCATCATCCTCCTCGACGGAGCTCCGGTAGCCATGCTGTGGGGACTCGCCCACAAACGGCAGCTCCAGCCGCTGGGCGAAGGAACCATGGCCTACCGCCTGGGCTCCATGGACTGGATACCGGAACTGGGAAGGGTGACGGGATTGGAAAGGGTGGCAGTGATTGGTGCCGGCCGTGAAGCCAACACCAAGGCTGTCGCCCGGCTGCGCTCCATCATTCCTGGAGCAACCGTGGACGGTATGCCGGGCGAAGCGTGGGGCGATGCTTTGGAATCCGCAGTGGTGGACTGGCTGAGTGATTTCCGGCCCCAGTTGGTTCTCCTTGGACTCGGGATGCCGCTTCAGGAAAGTGTCCTGCACCGCAGGCTCGCCGATATGCCACCTGCGCTGTACTGCGCGGTGGGCGGTGCCATTGAACAACTTGCCGGAGTGCAGAAAGTTGCACCGAGATGGCTCGGACGGCTGGGCCTTGAATGGGCTTGGCGACTGATCCTCCACCCGGGCCGCGTTGCCTACAGGGTTTTCGTAGAACCATGGAAGCTCGCCGGGCTGCTGATCCGGCTCCGTCTCCAACCGACCAAGACCAAAGGCAAGTAAATGACGTCCCAACCCGTTGTGGTCGCAGTTGTGGTGACCTATAACCGGCGCGAGCTCCTCCAAACCACCCTGGCAGGCATCGCGTCCGGCTCCCAGGTGCCGGACGCCGTCGTCGTGGTGGACAATGCCTCGACGGACGGTACCGCGGAATTCCTGCGTACCTACCAAGGACCAACCACCACTGACGTCGTCACCCTGAACGCGAACGTGGGCGGCGCAGGGGGATTCGTCGTCGGCATGGAACGGGCTGTCCTGGACCACGGCGCCGATCACGTGTGGATCATGGATGACGACACCGAACCACAGCAGAACGCGCTCCGCGAAGCGTTGGACGCTTCGGAGGCCTACACGATGGAAACAGGGGAGGCCCCGGCGTTCATCGCAAGCCGTGTCGTGTGGACGGACGGCCGCGACCATCCAATGAACCGCATGAGGCCCAGAATGCGCGCCAGTGAATCGGCGCGCAGTGTTGCCTCGCGCGTCGGCGCCGTGCAGATCCGCAGTGCGTCCTTCGTTTCGGTGCTCATCCGCGCAGAAGAAATCCGTCGCCATGGCCTGCCCATCGCCGACTACTTCATCTGGAACGACGACCTTGAGTACACTGCCAGGATCTCGCGCCGCGGAACGGCCCTTGCCACCAACGCTTCGGTAGCAAACCACCACACCAAAGTGTTTGGCGATGCAGGCGCCGACCCAGGGCCGCGCTTCTACTACGAAGTCCGGAACAAGCTGTGGGTCTATACGCGCTCGAACGCCCTCGCCCCGTGGGAGAAAGTTCTCTTCACCGGCGCATCAGTGCGAAACTGGACCCGCACCATCGCCTCCTCAACCAACAGGAAGGTGCTGTTGTCCGGGCTCTTCAAAGGCCTGCGCCACAGCTTCAGGGCACCACGCAGCAATGTGCAGGTGCTTGAAGGCATCTACGCACTGCGTAATGTCCAGGAGCCGGTCAAGTAGCAGCAGCGCAGCTTGGCCACAGCCGAACAGGCTGGAGCGTTGCGGCTGCGTCACGGAGTGGTCACGGCCGTTGGCATTAGTATCGTGACTAGAGTCCACAGAAATCCCGCAACATTCGGCACAGCCGGTGCAGGCATGGCGACGGAGTAGTTCCATTTATCGACAGACAGAATTCCACACCTTGAGCTGCCCACAAACCAATGGCATGCAAGCGGCGCACCGGCTGCGTTCGCAGGCCCAGGCTTCTAACCCATTCGGCGGTCTGCTTCCCGGAGCCGCGTCATGACAATGTATCTGCTGATGGCCCTCACGGCAGCCGTGGTGGCCTACGCGGGAACGTGGGGTGCCCGCGTCGTCGGAAACAAGCTGCGGCTGTACCGTCCCATCCGGAGCCGTGACATGCACTCGGCACTGATTTCCAAGCTCGGCGGGCTGGGCATTTTTGCCGGTTTCTTCGTGGCCCTTGTGGTGGCAAGCAATTCCTTCTTCGTGAAGGACATCTTCAGGCATAACGACGCACCGTGGGGAATCCTGGCCGGTGCCGTGGTGATCGTCGCCGTGGGAGTCGCTGACGACATCCTGGATATCCGCTGGTGGATCAAGCTGTTGGGGCAGGCCGCGGCCGCCTTCATCGTGGCCATCTGGGGAGTCCGGATGACCGTGGTGCCGTTCATTCCGGAGCCGATCTTCATCGACTCCGAGATCGTCCAGATCGTCCTGACAGCCGGACTGATCGTCACCACAATGAACGCAGTCAACTTCATTGACGGCCTCGACGGTTTGGCGGCAGGCGTGGCCATCATCGGCGGAGGTGCCTTCTTCCTCACTGCCTATTGGGTTCACCGCAACAACCCCTCCACCGACAACTCGGACCTCGCCACCCTCCTGATGGCGATACTGGTTGGCAGCTGCATCGGATTCCTGCCACACAACTGGTTCCCCGCAAAAATCTTCATGGGTGACTCGGGCGCGATGCTCATCGGGCTGCTCATGGCTTCCGCCGGCGTGGTGGCCACAGGGCAAATCAGTTCCGGGCTCTACGACCGCGCAAACGGTATTCCCACGGTTGTCCCGATTCTGTTGCCCTTCGCCGTACTGTCCCTCCCTTTGCTGGACTTTGGCATGGCGGTGATCCGGCGGACCGCGCGGGGACAGTCGCCCTGGTCGGCGGACCGGGGGCACCTCCACCACAAGCTGGTGGACCTTGGGTACTCGCACCGCACCGCCGTCGTCATGCTCTACGTTTGGACCTGCATCCTGGCCTTCGGCGGCGTCGCCTTCGCGGTCTTCCCATGGCAAATCGTGCTCACAGTAATCGTGGCAGCAGCTATCGTCATGGCAGCGGTGACGGCATGGCCGTACTTCACCCGGAATGCGACGCGTCCGGGGGAGTAACTGATGACGCCCGGTTATCGTCACAGTTCTATCTCATGTAGAATTCTTACTGCGGACAGTCACTCGCCCGTAACCCCACTTTGAGAATATGGCACCTGTGCCACGAGGATTGGTATCCCCATGACATCCAACGCCGATTCCGGACGTCCGTCCGGCAAGCGTGCTGTTGGAGTTTCGGGAGAGACATCTTCCTTGTGGCTCCGATTGCTCTTCTTGAGCTCCGCCGCTGCGTTGGCTGGTCTTGCCATCACGGGCGTCGTTGCAGCCTTCATGAACGGCGGCCTGGGTGCGCTCTCGGCAGTTTTCGGTGGAGCACTCGTCATGCTGTTCTTCGCGATCAGCCTTTTGATAGGCCACTTTGTCGGCCGCAACAATCCCTCCGGCGCAATCGGGCTTTTCGTGGCCACGTACTTCGTCAAGGTCGTGGGCTTCGCAGTAATCCTGTTCGTCATCGGTACCCCCGAATGGCTTAACGGACGCTGGTTCCTGATCGGCGCAGTAGTTGCGGTAGTGCTCTGGCAGGCCGCGGAAATCTACGGTTTCAGCAAGGCGCGCCTGCAGATCTACAACGACCCTTCGGATGAGTTGGGCGGCCCTGATGTCTCTGCGTAAGCGAAATTCCCACCAGTCCCGGACCGCTTCACAAGGTCATGGCGCCGACGATTCCGCTGACGCCGGAAGTGACGGCGGATACAACGCCGGCATCGCCGTCTTCAGCTACATCGTTGGCGGGATCATTGTCTGGAGTTTGATAGGCTGGGGTCTGGATAATCTGTGGGGGACCCGCTGGATTGTGCTCCTCGGCGCTCTGCTGGGAGCCACAGGGGGGTTCTATCTTTCCCATATGCACGGCCTCACCAGGCAAAGCTCCTCTTCTGGCGAGAGCAACGCAGACAGCGGTCCGTCCAAGGACGGGGACAGTAATGCCAAATAATTTCACATGGAATACGGATGCGTCCAACGTGTCCACATTCCGCCCAATGCCCAATGATGGACACAGCAGAGAGGAAACGCGTTGATCGCGCTTGCGCTCCCCGCCCAGGATTCGGGGTCCTTCACCCCACCCGGAATCGACGAAATGCACCTGCCGGCAATCCTGCCTTGGGGTGCGCACGACGGATTCTCCAAGCAGATGCTGCTGGTAATCCTTTCGGTCGTCATTATCGCTATATTCTTCATCCTCGCAGCACGTAAGCAGCAGCTGGTTCCCGGCAAGCTGCAGTTCGCAGGCGAGATGGCCTACGGCTTCGTCCGGAACAGCATCGCCAAGGACATCATCGGCGGCAAGGACTTCATCAAGTACGTCCCGCTGCTGTTCAGTTTGTTCTTCTTCATTCTCGTGAACAACATCTACGGTGCAATTCCGGTCATTCAGCTCCCGAGCTTCTCGCACGTTGGCGGCGCTTATGTACTGGCCGGCATCGTGTACTTCACCTGGATTGCCATCGGCATCAAGAAGAACGGCCTGAAGTACTTCAAGCTTGCAACCGTTCCCTCGGGCGTGCCGTGGTACATCCTCCCGATCGTTGTACCGATCGAAATCATTTCCAACTTCCTGGTCCGCCCGGTGACGCACAGCCTCCGTCTGTTCGCAACCATGCTGGCCGGTCACTTGATCGTGATGCTCGCCGGTTCCGGCATCGAGTACTTGGTCATGCAGGAGAACGTCCTCTTGAAGGGCACCTCGGTCCTCGTTCTTGTAGGCGCAATCGCCATGTACATGCTCGAGGCCCTGATCATGGCACTGCAGGCTTACGTGTTCACCTTGCTGACCGCGATCTACATCGAAGGCGCCCTGCACGCCGACAGCCACTAGGCTCCCAAAACTTCCCCTTGAGGGGATTGAAGTAAACCAAACAACCTGCCACATGGGTGGCATCTTGAAAGGAAAAAAATGGAAGGCAATCTCAACCTCGTAGGTTACGGTCTGTCCGCAATCGGCGGTGGTATCGGTGTGGGTCTCGTATTCGCGGCTTACATCAACGGTGTTGCTCGTCAGCCGGAAGCTCAGCGCGTGCTGCAGCCGATCGCATTCCTTGGTCTGGCACTGACCGAAGCTCTCGCCATCCTCGGCCTCGTCTTCGCTTTCGTTCTTTAGTCTTCGGCTTCAGAACAAAGCGAATTCCGCAACCGAGTAGATAGGACGGGTGAAATATGAATCAGCTGATCATCTCAGCCGCCACTGAAGGCGAAGGCGCCAACCCTCTCGTTCCCAATGTTTGGGAAATGGGCGTCGTCCTCGTCGGCTTTGCTGTCCTCCTGTACATCGTGGTCAAGTTCATTGTCCCGATGTTCGAGAAGACCTTCGCAGAGCGCGCCGAAGCGATTGAAGGTGGCATCGCAAAGGCAGAACAGGCCCAGGCTGAAGCTTCTGCAGCTCTCGAAGAGTACAAGCAGCAGCTCACCGATGCCCGTGCCGAAGCCAACCGTATCCGTGAGGAAGCACGCGCCGAAGGCGCTCAGATCCTCGCCGATCTGAAGGCCAAAGCCGCTGCCGAGTCTGCACGTATCACCGAGCAGGCACACGCTGCCATTGAGTCCGAGCGCCAGGCAGCTGTTGTCTCGCTCCGCTCCGAGGTAGGCACCTTGGCCACTACGCTGGCTGGCCGCATTGTTGGTGAAGCACTCACTGACGACGAGCGTTCCGCACGTGTTGTGGACCGCTTCCTGGCAGATCTGGAGACCCAGAACGCAGGTGCAGCTAAGTAATGGCAGGTATATCGAGCGAATCGCTGACCACAGCGCTGGCGCAGTTGGAAGCCAAGCTTCCCTTTGCCTCGCTGCAGTTGGCTAAGGACCTCTTCGGAATCCTGGGAACGGTGGACAGCTCGGCTGGCTTGCGCCGCGCCCTGACTGACCCGTCCCGTAGCGGAGACGAGAAGTCGGCGCTGGTCAAGCAGCTGGTTGGCGGAAAAGTCTCCGCTGATGCTGCTGAAATTGCAGGCGGATTGGCCAGCTCGCGCTGGGCATCGGCACGCGATATCGGCGATGCACTCGAGACGCTTGCCGCCACGGTCGTCATTGCCGTAGCTGAAAACAAGTCGGCCGTTTCTGCCTCCGGTATCACGGGGCTGGAAGAGCTGGAAAACGATCTGTTTGCCTTCAACCAGACCGTCGCTTCCAGCCACGAAGTACAACGTGCTTTGTCTGAGCCGCAGGCATCCGGTGCGGCCAAGGTTGCCCTGGTGGAGAAGCTTGTTGCTGGCAGCAGCGAGGAAGCAAAGGTTCTCATCGGCCAGGCAGTCACACAGCCGCGCGGTGTCAAACCGAGCAAGCTCGTCGATTCCTTCGCCAAGCTTGCAGCCAAGCGCCAGCAGCGCTGGATTGCAACTGTCAGCGTTACCCGTCCGTTGACGGAAACGCAGGCCAGCCGTCTGCAGGCCGGGCTGGATGCCCTGTACGGCCGCGAACTGAAGGTCAACGTCAATGTTGACCCCGCACTGATCGGTGGAATTCGGGTCCAGGTTGGCGACGAAGTGCTTGACGCTTCGGTCATCGCCCGCCTGACCGACCTCCGCCGTCAGCTCGCTGGCTAGCGAAGACAAAGCACAACTTAACTGATATAAAACCCGGTCATCGTGAGCAACGATGATCACGAAAACAGGAGAGCAGGGACTGCAGATGGCCGAATTGACCATCAACGCCGACGACGTCCGTAATGCGTTGAACGAGTTCGCGGCGTCCTACGAACCCGGTAACGCAGAGCGCGTAGAGGTTGGTCGTGTGACCACCGCAAGTGACGGCATCGCCCGTGTTGAGGGTCTTCCCTCGGTCATGGCGAACGAGCTGCTTCGCTTCGAAGATGGCACGCTGGGCCTCGCCCAGAACCTTGACGTCCGCGAGATCGGTGTCATTATCCTCGGTGACTTCACCGGTATCGAAGAAGGCCAGGAAGTTCACCGCACCGGTGAAATCCTGTCCGTTCCGGTCGGCGACGCCTTCCTGGGTCGCGTCGTTGACCCGTTGGGCCAGCCGATCGATGACCTTGGCGAGATCAAGGCCGAAGGCACCCGTGCACTGGAACTCCAGGCTCCGGGCGTCACCGAGCGCAAGTCGGTTCACGAACCGATGCAGACCGGTCTCAAGGCCATCGACGCCATGATCCCGATCGGCCGTGGCCAGCGTCAGCTGATCATTGGTGACCGCCAGACCGGCAAGACCGCAATTGCTGTGGACACCATCATCAACCAGAAGGCCAACTGGGCTTCGGGCGATGTGACCAAGCAGGTTCGTTGCGTTTACGTTGGTGTTGGCCAGAAGGCTTCCACCATCGCGGCAGTCCGCCAGACCCTCGAGGACCACGGCGCGCTGGAGTACACCACAATCGTGGCCTCCCCGGCATCCGACCCCGCAGGCTTCAAGTACTTGGCACCGTACGCAGGCTCGGCCATTGGCCAGCACTGGATGTACGGCGGCAAGCACGTCCTGGTGATCTTCGATGACCTGTCCAAGCAGGCCGAAGCCTACCGCGCCGTATCCCTGCTGCTGCGTCGTCCGCCGGGACGCGAAGCTTACCCGGGTGACGTCTTCTACTTGCACTCCCGTCTGCTGGAGCGTTGTGCAAAGCTCTCTGACGAGCTCGGCGCTGGCTCGATGACCGGCCTGCCGATTGTCGAGACCAAGGCAAACGACGTGTCCGCCTACATCCCGACCAACGTGATCTCCATCACCGATGGCCAGATCTTCCTGCAGTCGGATCTCTTCAACGCCAACCAGCGTCCTGCTGTTGACGTTGGTGTGTCTGTGTCCCGCGTTGGTGGTGCAGCCCAGGTCAAGTCCATGAAGAAGGTCTCCGGTACCTTGAAGCTGGACCTGGCCCAGTACCGCGACATGCAGGCATTCGCCATGTTCGCCTCGGACTTGGATGCGGCTTCCCGCCAGCAGCTGACCCGTGGTGCACGCCTGATGGAACTGCTCAAGCAGGGCCAGTACTCGCCGTTCCCGGTCGAGGACCAGGTTGTTTCCATCTGGGCCGGCACCAACGGTTACCTGGACGACGTTCCGGTTGAAGACATCAACCGCTTCGAGTCCGAGTTCCTGGAGCACCTCAAGCACAAGTCCTCCATCCTCACCACGCTGGCTCAGACCAACGTCCTGGATGACGACACTGCTGCCGCGCTGAAGGAATCGATCGTTGCCTTCAAGAAGGGCTTCTTCGGCGAAGGCGACAACCACTTGGTTGGCGCTGGACACGAGGAGCACGCAGCGATTTCCGGCGGCGACGTCGACCAGGAAAAGATCGTCAAGCAGAAGCGCTAGTTTCGATCATCTGTTCTGCCGGGGTCCGCGAGGGCCCCGGCAGGGCAGTACATCGAGAACTTAGGAAAGGATAAGTATGGGAGCCCAGATTCGGGTCTACCGTCAGAAGATCAGCTCGACGACGTCGATGCGCAAGATCTTCAAGGCGATGGAACTGATCGCTACCTCGCGCATCGGTAAGGCCCGCGCCCGCGTAGCAGCTTCACTGCCTTACGCGAACGCGATTACCCGCGCCGTTTCTGCTGTCGCAACTCAGAGCGAAATCGATCACCCGCTGACCACCGAGCCGGAGCAGATCCGCCGCGCCGCAGTCCTGGTTATCACCTCGGACCGTGGCCTTGCAGGATCCTACTCTGCGAGCGTGCTCAAGCAGGCAGAAGGTCTCACCGAGCTTCTTCACGCAGAAGGCAAGGAAGTCAAGGCGTACCTGGTTGGCCGCAAGGCACAGGCGTACTTCGATTTCCGCAACCGTTCCTACGCCCGCGTATGGACCGGCGGCACGGATGCACCGGAATTCGAAACTGCGCAGGAAGTCGGCGCTGCACTTCTCGAAGACTTCGCCCTGGACTATGAAGAGGGTGGCGTGGACGAGATCCATGTCGTCTACACCCGTTTCAAGTCCATGGTGACCCAGGAGCCGACGGTTATCCGTCTTCTCCCGCTGGAGGTCGTCGAAGAGGAAGCAACCTCGGAATCCGAGCTGCTGCCGTTGTACGAATTTGAACCGGAAACCGAGCAGGTCCTTGACGCCCTGCTGCCGCGTTACATCGAGTCCCGCATCTTCGCAGCAATGCTGCAGGCCGCTGCTTCCGAGCTCGCAGCCCGCCAGCGTGCCATGAAGTCGGCCGGTGACAACGCCACGGATCTGATCAAGAAGTACACGCGCCTTCGCAACACGGCCCGCCAGGCCGAGATTACGCAGGAACTTTCCGAAATCGTGGCCGGCGCAGACGCCCTCGCGTCTTAGCCTGTAACGGATTCGGCTCGAAGCCGCACCTGCACCAAACAGATAAACTTAACCCCACGCCATCTACTGAGTGAAGTGAGAGAGATGACTGCCACTGCTACCGAACACGTAGCCGCAACGGCCGGTGCAACCGGCCGCATTGCCCGTGTTATTGGTCCGGTTGTCGACGTCGAATTCCCGGCTGACGCAATCCCCTCGATTTACAACGCTCTGACCACTGAGATCACTCTCAACGGCCAGACGAAGACCATCACGTTCGAGACCTCCCAGCACCTGGGCGACAACCTCGTTCGCGCCATCTCCCTGCAGGCTACCGACGGCTTGGTCCGCGGTACCACCGTGCAGGACTCCGGTGCCCCGATCTCCGTGCCTGTTGGCGACGGCGTCAAGGGCCACATCTTCAACGTCCTGGGCAAGCCCTTGGATGTCGCTGAGTCGGAGATCAAGGCTGACGCCTACTGGCCGATCCACCGCAAGGCTCCGGCCTTCGCCTCCCTCGAGGGCTCCACGGAGATGCTCGAGACCGGCATCAAGGTCATCGACCTTCTCACCCCGTACATCAAGGGTGGAAAGATCGGCCTGTTCGGCGGCGCCGGCGTTGGCAAGACCGTTCTGATCCAGGAAATGATCACCCGTGTTGCCCGCAACTTCGGTGGTACTTCCGTCTTCGCCGGTGTTGGCGAGCGTACCCGTGAAGGTAACGACCTCTGGGTTGAAATGGAAGAGGCCGGAGTTCTCAAGGACACCGCCCTTGTATTCGGCCAGATGGATGAGCCGCCGGGAACGCGTCTGCGCGTGGCCCTGTCCGCTCTGACCATGGCGGAGTACTTCCGGGATGTCCAGAACCAGGACGTGTTGCTCTTCATCGACAACATCTTCCGCTTCACGCAGGCAGGTTCGGAAGTTTCCACGCTGCTCGGCCGTATGCCGTCCGCTGTGGGCTACCAGCCGAACCTTGCTGACGAGATGGGTCTGCTCCAGGAGCGCATCACCTCCACGAAGGGTCACTCCATCACGTCGATGCAGGCCATCTACGTGCCGGCTGATGACTACACCGACCCGGCTCCGGCCACGACCTTCGCACACCTCGACGCGACCACGGAACTTTCCCGTGAAATCGCATCCCGTGGTCTGTACCCGGCCGTTGACCCGCTGACGTCCACCTCCCGTATTCTGGATCCCCAGTACATCGGCAAGGATCACTACAACACGGCTGTCCGTGTCAAGCAGATCCTGCAGAAGAACAAGGAACTCCAGGACATCATCGCCATCCTGGGTGTCGACGAACTGTCTGAAGAAGACAAGATCGTCGTATCCCGTGCACGTCGTATCCAGCAGTTCCTTTCCCAGAACACTTACACCGCCAAGCAGTTCACCGGCGTTGAAGGCTCCACCGTGTCCATCAAGGACACCGTTGAAGGCTTCACCGCTATCTGCGACGGCGAGCTGGACCACATTGCAGAGCAGGCGTTCTTCAACGTCGGTGGCCTGGATGACGTCGAGCGTCAGTGGGCAAAGATCCAGGAACAGACCAAGTAGTATGGCTGAGCTCGAGGTTGAGATTGTCGCAGCGGACCACTTTGTGTGGTCCGGCGCGGCCAAGATGGTCAAGGCCCGCACCAGCGATGGTGAAATCGGAATCCTGCCGGGCCACTCGCCCCTCCTGGCCATCCTGGCCGAGGGCGAGCTGGCAATCCAGCCGGTTTCCGGTGACCGTATTGCGGTAGTGGTTGACGGCGGGTTCTTCTCCGTGGACAACGATCGTGTGGTCATTGTTGCTGACAACGCCCAACTGGGCGAAGCGGCTACAGCGGGGATCCGATAGCAATACCTTGATGGACGATTCCCTTATTCCGTTCATCGCCTTGGCGACGGCGTTTACGTTGCTGATTTTTACACTGTGCCTTTTCGGGGTGCGCCGCTTCAATTTGCGGCGCGCCCTGGGCACGGTCGACGCCTCCATTTGCACGGCTGGAAACAGCTGGCAGATGGGGGTTTGTCGTTATCAGGACAGTGAACTTGAGTGGTTCCGTTTGATGTCCCTGAGCGTCATACCAAAGCACAGATTCACCCGCAGTTCCTTGGAATTGCTGGGCCGGCGCCAGCCAACTGAAGACGAACTCGTCAGGGTTCAGCCCGGCGTCGTGGTCGTTGAACTTCAGTACGAGGGCAAGAAGTTCATGCTGGCCATGAATTTTGATGCTTATGCAGGTCTTTCATCGTGGCTGGAGGCCGGGCCGGTCATCGGCGTCGGTACCTGGCGTTAGGCGCCATGGACTTTCTTTTGGACGTCAGCCTTGTAGATGGGCCTTTCCTCTGGTTCAGCATCGCCTGTGGTGCGGTGGGGGGCGCCTACTTGTTGTGGCGACGAGAACGAACGTGGCCTGTGGTTGTTGCCGCCTCCCTGCTCGTGGCGGTCGGTGTGGTGGCCCTTGTCCACTGGATCCTGATCGATCTCATGGCGACGTTCTCGGAGAACCTGCCCTTTGAAACGCTGGCGTGGTCGGTCCCTGCGGTTGCGGCGATTCTGCTGTGCCTGTCGAGGTTTCGGCGCAATTCCGCCAAGGGACGCCTTCTCAGTGTTGTGGCGATGCTGGGCGTTCTGCTGTTGAGCGTGGTGCAGGTTAACCTTTACTTCGGTTTGAACAACACAGTGGCTGACTTGCTGGGTACTGCGGTTGCCCGCATCCAGCCCTTGGAAGCGGGACTGAAACGCGTTCCGGACAGTAAGCCCGGCCCTTCACCTGCCGCCTGGAAAGCGCCCGCATCCATGCCCGGCGGTGGCGTTCTCCGGAAAGCCGACATCCCCGGCACTGTCTCAGGTTTTGCGGCACGGGAAGCCTACATCTACTTTCCACCTGCGTACCAGACTGTGCCCCGCCCGAGCCTGCCGGTGCTCGTTCTCTTTTCCGGCCAGCCTGGTGGGCCCGCGGATTGGCTGACCGGTGGTCAATTGAGGTCGCAGCTGGACAGGTTCGCTGAAGCCCATTCCGGAATCGCCCCGGTCACCATTGTTGTGGACCCGAATGGCTCCGGCAGCGCCAACACCATGTGCATGGACAGCCGGATTGCGCAGGCGGATACGTATCTTTCCCAGGATGTCCCAACGTGGATCACTTCTACGTTGGATGTGTCCACTGACCATCAGCAGTGGGCGGTGGGCGGATTCTCCTTCGGTGGTACGTGCGCCATGCAAATGGGAACTGCGCACCCCGAGGTCTTCCCGTCCATTCTTGCGTTCTCCGCCGAGCGGGAGCCGGCCCTTGCCAAGGATCGCAACAAGACCGTACAGGACTCGTTCGACGGCGATGTGGAGGCTTTTGAGTCCAGGACCCCACTGGTCCTGATGCAGCAGCGCAACTATGCGGGTAACGGGGTGTTCCTGGCAGCGGGTGCCACCGACCAGGAATTTACCGACTACATGCATGAACTTGCCGAAGCTGCCCGCAAAGCTGGCTTCACCACGGAAGAACACTCTGTACAGCACGCCGGACATTCCTGGGACGCCGTGGTCAGGGCAATGCCCGGGGCGCTGAACTTTCTGTCTGCCCGGTGGGGGATACCGCAGTGAGCCTGGGCCTGAAAGGAATGGTCCTGCCAGCTCTGGGGCAGGCGGGCAAGCATTTGCGTGCCACGCCCTTTACCCTGTTGGTCCTGTCTGCTTTCGTGCTGATGTCGGTCCTGTCGGGCAGTTTCCTGACTGGACCGCCGCAGCCGTGGCTGCCCGTCGCCGGTGTGACTTTGGAAGGGTTGCGGTCGGGGGAATGGTGGTCCATCTGGACCTCGCTGTTCTTTACCACCAATCCGCTGGCATACGTGACCGCTGTCTTGATGATCCTCTTCCTTCTGGGCCTGGCAGAGAGGCGCTTCGGGTTCCTGCGAACCATGGGGGTGTTCCTGGCAAGCCAGTTTGCCTGCGTTTCCGGATTCCTCCTGGTCACCCAGGTAGCCCGCTACGCAGACGACGGTTGGCTGTCACGAATGGCCGATACCAGGCTCATCGGGCCATACGGAGCAATCCTGGCTACCGCTTTGGCTGCCAGCGCCCTGCTTCCGACATTGTGGCAAAGACGGCTGCGTACGGTGGTTCTCTCTCTTTCGCTGCTTTTGGTGTTGTACGTCGGTCATGCGGAGACAGTAGTGGGGCTCCTTGGTGCCCTGATTGGCTTGGCCGCAGGGTGGTGGACCCAGAGCAGCCAAGGTCATCTCCACCTGCATCGGTCCACTGGCAGGGAAGTCCGGAATCTTTTGTCGCTGACGATGGCGATCTTCGCAGTGGGCCCGATCGTGACTGCGGCCGCGAAGAGCCCGTCGGGACCGTTGGCTTTGCTACGGGATGTCATTCTGAATCCGATGCCTACGCTGGGCCAGCTGGAAAGCAACTGCGGCGGCACCATCGACGTCGCGTGCCTGGAGATCGGGCGACAAGGCTATACGGGCCCCTTCGGCTTGGCCCTGGCCATTGTTCCCGTGGTCTTGCTCCTCATCTGCGCGGATGGAATGCGGCGTGGCCGGCGCTTGGCCCTTGGCATTGCCATAGGGGTGCAGTTGGTGGTGGTAGCGCTTTCTGCTGTCTACCTGAGTTTGTTCGCGGGAATGCCCAGGCCACCGGGTCGACCACAGGTGGGCATGTTGAACACTGCGGTGGTGCACCTCATCCCACTGGTCTTGGTTCCCCTGATCCTGGCATTGCTGCTCTTCTTGTACCGCGGGCATTTCCGCGTGGAATCGTCGTCCCGTTTGCGCCGCAGGGTGTTCTGGTTGGTCGGCCTGACAGGGGTGGCCCTCAGCCTCGCATACACGCTGGTGTGGTTGGCTTCCGGCGGGATGACCCGCGACGGCGGCCTGTTGGGTCTGGCGGCTGAACTCGCAAGGCAGTACCTCCCGGTGCCGCTGCCCGGCGCGTATAGGAAGGTCTTCGCCGAACGGGACGCGGTGGAAGTCTTTCTTTTCTCCTACTCAGGCACAATCTTCTGGCTCGTGGCATTGGTAGGCGTGTGGGTGCTGCTCATTCGCGGGCACCACAGCGGAGGCCTGGATCAGCAGGGCAGGGAACGAGCCAGGACCTTGGTGAAGGCCGGTGGGGATTCGCTGTCCTGGATGGCTCTCTGGGAACCCAACAAGTACTGGTTCAACCCGGACGGCACCGGGGGAGTGGCCTATCAACAGCACGGCAACGTGGCACTGACCATGGCAGGCCCGTTTGGTTCCGGCGAGCATCACGTCACAACGGCCAGCGGTTTCCTTGAGTACTGCTCAGGCCGGGCCTTGGTACCGTGCCTGTATTCCTGTACTGATGAGCTGTGGCCCATGCTCCAGACCCGCGGATTCCGCCGGGTGGCGGTTGCACAGGAAACACGGCTCCGGATCAGGGGCTTGGAGTTCCGAGGCAAGGAGTGGCAGAACGTCAGGACGTCCCTCAACAGGGCCGCAAAGATGGGCATCACAGCTGTGTGGGGCCGTTATGCGGAACTGCCGCACGGACTGCGTGCCCGGATTGGCGAGGTTTCAGAGGAGTGGGCGGCGCAGAAGCGCGTCCCGGAGATGGGCTTCACGCTGGGTGGCCTGGACGAGCTCGAGGACAAGGACGTCCTTTGTTGTGTCGCAGTGGATGAAGCTGGGCTTGTGTACGGCGTGACGAGTTGGCTGCCCGTCTACGATGACGGAACGGTGGTCAGCTGGACGTTGGACTTCATGCGGCGCCGTGGCGATGCCTTCCCGGGCGTCATGGAATTCCTGATCGCCTCAGCCGTTCTGCATCTTCGGGAAACCGTTGAGGTGATCTCCCTGTCCGGCTCTCCCTTGGCCCGCGAGAAGGGTGAGATCGAACAACAGGCCAAAGGCCTCGCCGGAATACTGGATGTTGTAGGGCAAGCGCTGGAACCTGTTTATGGATTCAGGTCCCTCGCTTCCTTTAAGTCTAGATTCCAGCCGGAGTACCGGACTCTGTACATGTATTACCAAGACCCGCTGCACCTTCCCGCAATGGGGCGTGCACTCAGTAGGGCCTACCTTCCGGGATTGTCTGTTCGACATTCCGCACGGATGCTCCGAACCTTGGTTGGTTGAATTGTCAACGCCTTTTCCCGGGCGTGGTTTCGCATTTCTTCACCGTTAGTAACAGTCCTTGTTGAAATATCAGACATTTGCTTTCAATAGTTCCGTTAAACACGTCGACCCCGGCTGGAAAGCCGGGGTCAACATGTTTGTTGAATCTGCAACAAACAGATTTCAACGGGTCAGACTAGACGACGGTAACGCCGGTTGCCTGGGGGCCCTTGGCACCCTGACCGATCTCGAACTGAACGCGCTGGTTCTCATCGAGGGTCTTGAAGCCACCGGTCTGGATTTCGGAGTAGTGAACGAAAACGTCGCCATCCGAGTCATCCGGGGTAATGAAGCCGAAGCCCTTTTCAGCGTTGAACCACTTGACGGTTCCCAGTGCCATGTATATCTCCTCATTATGGAACATCAGTCCGATACACCTCGTACCGGCATTGTTACTCCGCGAGAAGACCTGGATTCAGTGCAGGCGGGGCCTGTCTGGTTTCGCAGGAGCTTCACGCTCGCAACTCGTCTTGCGAGCATGAAAAACCACCTACACAAAGACTGCTACAACACTTTCATGTGCTCTGCCGGAGGTCAACGGTCTTTTGGGTAATTCGGGAAAATTTTCGGTAAAAAGAAGGTAACAGGATGCGTTGCAATTCACGCGGCGGCATTGCTAGGACAGCCACTGTCCGTTGCGCATGACGCCAGTGAGTTGCAGATCTTCGTTAGTGACAACGATGTCAGCACGGAGACCGCGGCGCAGCCCGCCTATTTCATCCGAAAGGCCCAGGACTGCCGCTGGCACCGCCGTCGCGGAACAAATGGCATCGGGGAGTGCGACGCCGGCCGCTACAGTCTTGCGGACGACGTCCAGCAGGGTTGCCGTGCCACCTGCGATGGATCCGGTGGCATCCAAGGTGGCTACGCCGTCGCTGACAGTCACGGGGGAGGGGCCCAGCATGTAGCTTCCATCCGACAGACCGGCAGCGGCCATGGAGTCTGTCACGAGAACGATGTTGTTGGCTCCCACCAACTGGAACACGGTGGCCACGGTACTCGGATCCAGGTGGGTCCCGTCCGCGATGAGTTCCACCACGGCCTTTCCTTCCTGCGCCATCCGAAGACACGCCGCGACCGGACCCGGCGCGCGGTGATGCATGGGTGGCATCCCGTTGAAAAGGTGCGTCACGGTGGGGAGCGAGCTGACGCCGTCGAACCCAGCTGACTCCAGTCCCTCGCGGGCCGCAGCCAAAGACGCCGTTGCAGTGGCGTCGTCGCAGTCGGTGTGGCCCAGCGAGGGTGTCACTCCGTGGGAGGTCATCAGGTCCACCAGGGCGGCTGCCCCGGGCAATTCGGGCGCGTAGGTCATGGTGGCGAGCTTGCCTGCCGCGGCGCCGACGAGCTCGTCCATGAGGTCGAGGTCGGGTTCGAGCAAGTAGGCCGGGTTCTGGGCGCCGCAGCGGGCGTGGGAGAGGAAGGGCCCCTCAAGGTGGATGCCGGCCACCAGGCCTTCATCGACGAGCTTTACGTAGAGTTCGATTCCGCGGAAGAGGTCCTCGCGCGGAGCAGTGACCATGCTGGCCAGGAACGTGGTGGTGCCGGAGCGGTGCAGGAACTCGATGGCCTTGCGCGCCGAGGCCTCTTCGCCGCCAGGGAAGTCGCCACCGTTGCCGCCGTGGCAGTGGACATCCACCAGGCCGGGGATGAGGTAGCTGCCGCTGGGGACTCCCAGGCGAATGGCGCTCTGGAAACCCTCGAATGACTCCGGATCAAAGGCATCCGCCGGTCCTGCGTAGGCGATACGGTCGCCTTCGATGGCCACCAGGCCGTCTTCCACCACCTCACCGTCGCTGACCAGCGTTCCTTTGATGATTTGGTGGCTAGGCGCGGAAGAGGAGGTCAAGCGGTCTGCGGCAGTCATGTTCCGATTCTAGTGGGCTGCGGCACACCCGTCAGAAGAGCCGCGACTCGCTGTCATCCACGCCGCGCATGGCGTCATAATCCAGCGTGACGCAGTCGATCCCGCGATCGTTGGCCAGGACCTTGGCTTGGGGCTTGATCTGTTGCGCGGCGAAGATGCCGCGGACCGGAGCCAGCAGGGGATCCCGGTTGAGAAGTTCAAGGTACCTGGTGAGCTGTTCGACGCCGTCGATGTCGCCGCGGCGTTTGAGCTCGATGGCGACCGTGGCGCCCTTGGCATCGCGGGCAAGGATGTCCACGGGGCCGATTGCGGTGAAATATTCGCGGCGTATGAGCGAGTATCCGGATCCCAGAAGCTCGATTTGCTCGGCCAACAGCCTTTGGAGATCTGCTTCGACGCCGTCTTTGATCAGACCGGGGTCGGTTCCGAGCTCATGGGAGGTGTCATGGAGTTGCTCATAGATGTTGATGATGAGTCGGTCGTCGGTTTTGGCGGACTGGACGGTCCACTGCTCCACTACTCCCTCTTCCACCTCGGTTTCCTCCGGCGTGGTGACCCGGAGCGTCGCAGGAGGGCTCATCCAGTTCAGAGGCTTGTAGGAGCCCCCGTCCGAGTGGACCAGCACCGAGCCGTCGGCCTTGACCAGCAGGAGCCGGGTGGCGAGGGGGAGATGGGCCTTGAGGCGGCCAACGTAATCAACAGAACAACGGGCTATGACGAGTCGCACCCGCTCCACATTACCGCTTCGGGCGGGGGTGCTGGGGCAGAATGGAGGCATGCCCCGTTCCAACCGCCCTCGTCGCAATGCGTCCGGCACACGCTCCGGCACTGCTGGCGGCAAATGGGCCGAACCGACTCCAGAGCTCGACCTTGAACGGGCGCGGGGCGGAATCGCCCGGCGTGAAAGTGCGCCGGACGGCGACTGGATGGTCCGGACCATGACGGCCAAGAAAGCTGAAAAGCAATACATCTGCCCAGGCTGTTCCACCGCCATCCTTCCGGGCATAGCGCACTTGGTGGTGTGGAAGGACAGCCACCTGTTCGGCCAGGCCGCAGGGCTCGCGGAGCGCAGGCACTGGCACACCAACTGCTGGACGTCCCGAACGTACCGGTACCGCTGATTCGCTTAGGCTTGGATGCATGACTTTCGACCCCGCCACGTTCGCTTTCACTGCGCAGGACGCTCCTTCTGAGATCCGTGCTTCAACGGTCCTTCCCGCGAAACGCGAGAATGTGCAGTTCACCACGGAAGACGGCAAGGTGCTGCTGGGTGAGCTCGCATTGCCGGCGGCAGGAGAAATCACCGCCACGCTGATCACGCTCCACCCGCTCCCAACGCATGGGGGTTTCATGGATTCCCATGTCTACCGCAAAGCCTCTTACAGGCTTCCGGCACTGGCGGGAGTCGCCGTGCTGAGGTTCAACACACGGGGCACTTCGTCACCGAGGGGCACGAGCGATGGCCAGTTCGAAGAAGGCATCGGTGAGCGTTACGACGTCGAGGCCGCGGTGCGGTTCGCGGTGGAACGCGGCTTACCGAACCGATGGTTGGTTGGGTGGTCCTTCGGCACCGAACTTGCACTGATGTACGGGGCGGTGGAACCTGTGGCGGCGCAGATCGAAGGTGCGGTCCTGCTGTCACCCCCATTGCACCGTGCCACGGACGTCCATCTCAAGGAATGGACCGCTTCCGGCAAGCCGCTGACCGTCCTCGTTCCGGAACATGACGACTACCTGCAGCCGGCCGAAGCCGCCGAGCGGTTCAGCCTGGTTCCGCAGGCCCGGCTGGTGGGCGTCGATGGCGCAAAGCACCTCTGGGTGGGCGAAAAATATGCGGCGCGGGTACTGAATGAGATCGTCGACGACGTAACTCCCGCAGGTGCGGGCGTTGACGGCCTGCCCCGCGAGTGGGCGGGGCCGGTTGCAAGTGCCTAGCCCCGGTTGCAAGTGCCTAGCCCCGGTTGCAAGTGCCTAGCCCGGTAGTAAGCGCCTGGCCCGGTTGTTTAAGATAATGCCCCTCAACAACGCTGTTGAGGGGCATTATCTGTACCAAGTGTCGGGACCTTAGTGCCTGTCCTGCCGCATGATGAACACTTCCTTGATCAGCAGCATGATGGCCGCTGCCGTGGGGATGGCGATCAGAGCGCCAAGAACGCCGAGCAGGCTGCCGCCGGCAATGACCGAGATGACCGCTACGGCGCCAGGAACCGCCACCGCACGCTGCATGATGCGCGGGGAGATGAAGTACGCCTCGAACTGCAAGTAGGCGAAGTAGGCAACTGCGTAGGCCACGGCGGTCTGCCACCCGGCGGTGAGTGCCACGAGAATGACCACTACGGCAGCGATCATGCCGCCTACCAGCGGAATGAACGCCAGCAGGGCAACGACGAATGCGAGCAGCACGCTGAACGGAATGCCAAGGATCGACATCAGGATGAAAGCGAAGATCGCGTTCAGGATGGCGACGCAGGCCTGCCCGATCACGTAGTTGCCCACGGAGTCCGTGATGGCCTCGGAGAGTGCCTCTACCCTGGGGCGGCGTGACCGCGGGGCCAGGCGGTAGGCCCACCGCTTCATGGACGGCAGTGCGGCCAGGAAGTAAAGGCTCAGCACCAGGACGATCAGTGAGCCGAACAGGCCATTGGCCACAGTGGAACCGAAACCGACCACTCCGCCGAAGATGCCACCCATGGCCTCGGGATCCTTGACGAATTTGTCCAGTTCGGTGGTGATGCGGTCGCGCACGCCGAACTGGCTGTCTGCGTTGCGGAAGAAATCGGAGTCGAGGAAGCCGCGGATCCAGTCCGGGGCCTGGCGCACGATTTCGGATACTTGTTCAACGATGGTGGGAATCAGCGTCGCGAAGAATCCGGCCACGGCCAGCACAAGGGCTGAAACGGAGATCAGGATGCCTGCGACGCGGGGGACTTTGCGGGACTCGAGCCACCGGACCACGGGGTCAAGCCCCAAAGCGATAAAGAGCGCGGCGACGATCCACAGGATCAGCTGTGTGGTGTTGCTGGCGATGTAGAACACCGCGAGGGCCACACCGACGCCTGCAGTGCCCATAAACCCGACATATAGGGGATGCTGGGAGGACATTCTGGGTCCCGGGGCGCCGAAGCCGTGATCGTCCTCGGGTGAAGCAGAGTCAGGGACGGTGACGCTTTCGTCTTCGGGGGGCATCTCGAACCGGACGCGGGTGCGGGCGCCGGGGATAGGCTGACGCAGCCGGCGGCCGATAGCGGCAAGGCGACCAGTGCGGACCGGAACCGTCGCGGAGGTCCCGTCCAGAGGGGCTTCGACTGCACCTGACCCGGGCTCATCGGTGGGACGTTGCTCCAAGTGGTCTTTCACGCGGTTTTGCTGCCTTTTCATTGGTGTTGCTTGGTCAATACGGGCACTTTAGGGCCCGGATATCATGATCATCGCCACACTATCAGGAGCGCCGAATGGCGCCGGAGCGGCGCCACGGAGGGCTTTCCGGGGCATTCGGGGAGATACCCCGATCTGACTCTCTGATAACAAAACGGTTACCCTTGAAGTTCAACGACCGCTGATGATAGGTGTTCCTGTGCGTTTGAAGACTGCAGCCTTGCTGGTGCTGCTTGGCCTGCTGACGATGCTGGCCGGCATTGGCCAGCTGACCTTCTGGGCTCCCGCCGAGACCGTGACAGCCTCGGCTCCCGGCGACACTAAAGCTGCCCCGCTGACCGTGATCGACCAGAAGTTGATCGCGCTCCACGACGGCCCGGTGAAGATCAAGATCCAAGGTGAAGGCAACTTCATTGTGGCTACTGGCCGCCCGGATGATGTCGAGGCCTGGGTTGGCAAGACTGCCCACAATACTCTGACGGGTGTCTCCACGGACCAAAAGTCCCTAGAGGTAACGTCCGCCGATGGTGAGGCCACAGCGCCGTCCCCGGCTGGTTCTGACCTGTGGGTGAGCACTGAGAACGCCAGCGGCGAGCTGGACTACACCTGGAATCCTCCGGCTGACGGTGAGTGGTCCCTGCTGGTAGCCGGCGACGGTACCCAGCCTGCGCCGTCGTCGATCTCCATGACATTCCCGAACAACGCCACCACCCCTTGGGCCGTGCCGCTGATTGTCCTTGGCATCATCATCATCCTTGCCGGTGCCGCACTGCCGTTCGTGGCCAAGGCCCTCAGCAACCGTCGCAAGGACGGCGACGACGACGCACCCCATAGCGGCGTTGAAACCACCACGCTGCCTGAGCAGGCGCCTGCGGGCGAGGCTGGCCGTCGTCGTGGTTCCGACAATGCCGGCCCGTCCCTTCGGGTGACTGCTGTCGCTGCCGCACTGGCAGCGGTGATGGTGGGCGGAACCGCTGTGGCGGCCCAGGCCACCACCACCCCCGGGGCCACCTCCGGCACTGCGAGCCCGTCCGCTTCCGCTGCGGAAGGCGAAGCCGGAGTCCCGGTCATGCTCGAATCCCAGCTGCAGCGCATCCTGGAACAGGTGGCCAGTACTGTGGATGCCGCCGACGCCGCCAAGGACGCTGCCAAACTTGCCCCCCGCGTGGACAAGATGGAACTCCAGATCCGGACTCAGAACTACAAGATCCGGTCCACCGTTTCCGCCTACGAACCGCGTATGCCGGTTCGGGCCACGAAGCTTCAGAGCAGCGTCATCAGCACCAAGCGCGACTGGCCCCGCACGGTCTTTGCCCTGACGCAGGGTGAAGGCAACGTCGTTCCCCAGGTCCTGACGCTCGTACAGCTTTCGCCCCGCGAAAACTACAAGCTCTGGGGTAGCGCACCGCTCCAGCCCGGCACCAACTTCCCGTCATTCCCGGTTCCGCGTGACGGGACCGAAGCCGTGCCCGCAAGTGACAATACAGGCCTGGCATACAGCGGCAACGAGGCTCTGGGCATCCTGGCCGAAATGCTGACGAACCCGGAGTCTCCCAACCGGAGCAAGCTCGCTGACGGGCAGTCGTCGCCGTACATCGCCGGTGCCCTCGCGTACCAGGCGGACACGGTGAAGAACGGCACCAGCGCCAACTTCAAGTTCACCCACACTCCGGTCACCAACCAGACTGTGGTGCTTCGCACCGCCGACGGTGGTGCCCTGGTGGTCGGACGGCTGGACTTTGCCTTCGAAGGAACGCCCAAGGCCGCAGGCGACAAGCTCTTGCTGGAAGACGACTCCGCCGTGTTTGCCGGCGGCAAGGAAACCACAACGGGCATGGTCCTGAACTTCGCCGAATCCGTTGCCGTCTACATCCCTCCGGCAGGATCAACCGACCCCATGAAGCTCGTGGCAGCCACCCGCGGCCTGGTCGGAGCCAGCTTCAAGTAGGGCATGCCCTTGGCAATGCAGCGGCTAGAGTGGACGGTATGAGTTCGCCCGGATACCGACCCACTCCAGCCGCTGCCAGCCAGCTCAACCTTCGCGGTGCCGTCGACCTTTCGTCGTTGCGCCGCCCCGCCCCCTCACAGGCGCGTCCTGCTTCGGTAGAAGACGGTGCGCCGCATGGAGGGGACACTGGCAAAGCACCGCTTCGCGTGGATGCCACCGAAACAAACTTCCAGGATCTGGTGCAGTTGTCTGCCCAGATCCCCGTGCTGTTCCTCCTCTGGTCACGCTACGCGCCGGAATCTCCTGCAGTCCTTGATGCCGCGCAGCGCGTTGTGGAGAGCTATGCAGGCCGATTGGTGCTTGCCGCCGCCGATGTCGATGCCTTCCCGCAACTTGCCCAGGCATTCCAGGTTGATGCCGTCCCCACCGCCGTTGCAGTAGTGAAGGGTCAACCCGTTCCCCTATTCCAGGGGCCGGCCGATGACGAGCAAATCCGCAGCCTCGTGGAGGAACTCCTGAAAGTGGCCGCCGCCAATGGAGTCACGGGCAGCATCGGCGACCCGGCTCAGGACGAAGAAGCCGAGGCCGCACCGCTTCCACCTCTTCACCAGGCAGCCCTCGACGCGATTGAGGCAGGCGACTACGCCGGAGCCGCCACCGCCTACAAGCAGGCCCTTTTAGAACAACCGGCGGATGCAGATGCCAAGGCAGGACTTGCGCAGGTCGAGTTGATGGCGCGGCTTGACGAACTTTCGGCCCGTGCAGCAGAGGACCTCCGTGAACTGGCGGCACGGGAGCCGGACAATATCGAGGCCCAGTTGGGCATCGCTGACCTGGACGTTTCCGGCGGCCACATTGAGGACGCGTTCAACCGCATCATCACGTTCATCGGCAGGAATTTCGGCCCCGAACGTGAAACGGCCCGCGTGCGCCTGCTTGAACTCTTCGAAGTGGTGGGGACTTCGGATGAGAGGGTGGCCAAAGCCCGCCACGGACTCGCGAGGGTCCTCTTCTAGTGCCGTCCGCGCTGTTCACGCCCCTCCAGCTCAGGTCGCTCAGCATTCCCCACCGAGGGTGGGTTTCGCCGATGTGCCAGTACAGTTGCCATCCCGAAACCGGAGAAGGCGTACCGAACGACTGGCACCTGATGCACCTGGGTTCGTTCGCTGCCGGTGGCGCCGCGCTGATCATGAGCGAGGCCGCTGCAGTGAACGCCGCGGGCAGGATCAGTCCCCTGGACGCAGGCCTGTACTCCGATGAGCAGGCCACCGCGTGGGAACGGATTGTCCAGTTCGTTCACCGGCATGGTGCCGTGGACTGCAGGATCGGTGCCCAACTGGCCCACGCGGGGCGGAAGGCGTCAACGTACTGGCCGTTTTCCGAGCACTCCGGTTCCGTTCCCGCTTCCGACGGCGGGTGGGTCACCGCGGGGCCAACGAACCAGGCGTTTGACGGCTATGCCGCACCGGCCGCTATGAGTGAACAGGAGATTCTGGGAGTGGTGGCGGACTTCTCTGCCGCTGCCGTCAGGGCCGTCGATGCGGGTTTCGATACCGTGGAAATCCACGGTGCCCACGGGTACCTCCTCCATCAGTTCCAAAGCCCCCTCATCAACACCCGCACGGACAGTTGGGGCGGGAGCGAGGACGGACGAAACCGGCTCATGCTCGCGGTGGTGGATGCCGTGCGGGAAGCCATTCCCGATTCCATGCCGCTCCTGCTCCGTATTTCCGCGTCTGATTGGGCTGACGGGGGCGTTGACGCAGAGGCATCTGTCCGTCTGGCACGCGCTGCCGCTGATCGCGGCGTCGACCTTGTGGACGTCTCCAGCGGCGGTGCCGTAGCCCACCAGCGAATCCATGCTGTGCCTGGCTATCAGGCAGGATTCGCGGAGCAGGTAAAGCGCGACGCCGGTGTCCCCACCGGCGCGGTCGGGCTGCTGACGAGCCCTGCGCAGGCTGAGGATATCGTGGCCAACGGCCGGGCAGATGCTGTTTTCATGGCCCGGGCCGCCCTGCGCGATCCCCATTGGTGGCTGAGGGCTGCGTACGAACTTGGCCATGACATTCCGTGGGTTCCGCAGTACCAGCGCGCCGTACCCCGCCACGGCTTCTAGAACCCCTGCGGCCTCACGGTTGCGAGGTTAGGCTGGTTCCATGACGGACCCACGCCATGAACCCACGCCCATGCCCGTTCCGCCGCACGATGAAGCGCCGCAACCCGCTGCATCATCTCCGGTGGTCCAGCCCCTGGCTGCTTTGTCCATCAGGGGACTGGCCAAGCGCTTTGGCGAGAAGATCGCCGTCGATGGCGTGAGCCTTGAAGTCCCTGCGGGCTCCTTCTACGGAATGGTCGGTCCCAACGGTGCAGGCAAGACTACGACGCTGTCCATGGCCACGGGACTGCTCCGGCCGGACTTCGGGACGGCGCTGATCCACGGGGTGGACGTCTGGGCGCGGCCCTTGGAGGCCAAGAAACTCATGGGCGTGCTGCCTGACGGTGTCCGGCTCTTCGACAGGCTGACCGGCGAGCAGCTTGTCACGTATTCGGGCCTGCTTCGCGGGATGGACCGCGAGGTTGTGGGCACACGGGTCACCGAATTGTTGGCAGCACTTGATCTTGAGGCCGACGCTGGTTCCCTGGTTGTTGACTACTCGGCTGGCATGACCAAGAAAATCGCCTTGGCCTCGGCTCTGATCCATGCTCCGCGCCTCCTTGTCCTGGATGAGCCCTTCGAATCCGTGGATCCAGTCTCGGCGGCCAATATCCGTGGCATTTTGGAGGACTATGTTGCCTCCGGCGGCACGGTGATCGTGTCCAGCCACGTGATGGATCTGGTCCAGCGGATGTGCAGCCACGTGGCAGTGGTGGCCGGTGGCCGCGTCCTGGCAGCCGGTTCGGTGGAGGAAGTCCGCAACGGATCCACGCTGGAGGAACGGTTTGTCCAGTTGGTTGGCGGCGGACACCGGACGGAAGGGCTGGAATGGTTGCGCACCTTCTAAGCCTGAAGTGGCGGCTGCTCCTGAACGGCTTCAAACGCAGTCCGTGGCAGCTTGTGGGGATGGCCCTGGGACTCCTTTACGCGTTGGGCCTGTTGTCTCTCTTGATCGGCGGACTGGTTGCCCTTCGTTGGGCGGATGCCGGGATCGCGCAGACAGTGGTGGTGCTGAGCGGTGCGGCTACCGTCCTCGGGTGGGCGATCATCCCCCTTGTCGCATCAGCGGCCGATATGACCTTGGACCCCGCCCGCTTCACCACATTCGCGATTCCACCCAGGCAACTGCTGACGGGACTTGCGTTGGCGGGTTTCATCGGGATCCCCGGCCTGGCCACTTTGCTGGCGGCATTGGGCACGGTTGGTACGTGGTGGCGCAGCGTTCCCGCGGTTGCCGGGGCATTGTTGGCCGCGGTGCTGGGTGCCCTGACCTGCGTGGTGTTGTCCAAGGTTGTCACTACCGCGACGGCCGGACTTGCCGCTTCGCGTCGGTTCAAGGACGTCAGCAGCATCATGGTCTTCATTCCGTTGATGCTGATGGGGCCCATCATGCTGGGCATCGTCAACGGGGTCCGGGGCAGCGCGGACTACCTTCCGGTGCTGGCCCGCACTGTTTCCTGGACACCTCTCGGGGCTGCCTGGTCCTTGGGCGGAGAGATGGAAGCAGGTGACTATGCCGCCGCCGGCTTGAAGTTCCTGATCGCAGCGGTAACCCTTGGCGGTTTGTTCCTCTGCTGGCACGTGCTCCTCCAACGAGCCCTGGTGACGCCGGCCTACTCCGGCGGGACGGCAAGGAAAGGCGGAAAGCTCGGGCTCTTCGCTGTCCTTCCCTCGACCCCTGCCGGGGCGGTTGCGGCCCGGGCGTTGGTTTACTGGTTGAAGGATCCGCGGTACGCGGGATCGCTGGTGGTGGTTCCGCTTCTTCCCGTGCTGCTTTTCTTCGGCGGAACCCAAAGCGGCAGCTATGGCTTGCTCATGATTCTTGGACCCTTGACGGCGTTCATGATGGCTTGGTCCATTTGCGCTGACATCTCTTATGACAACACGGCCTTCGCCCTTCACCTTGCTGCCGGTGTGCGCGGTGTTGACGACAGGTTGGGACGTGCCATGGCATGCCTGGCCATCTCCCTTCCTGTGGTGTTGATCTTTACCGTGGGTCCGCTCTTCATTACGGGGGACTGGGGTTGGCTTCCCAACCTTTTGGGACTCTCACTGGGAACGCTTTTCACCGGGCTGGGCCTGTCCTCGGTGATTTCGGCACGTTACAACATCGCTGTCCCTTTGCCTGGTGACAGCCCGTTCAAGAAACCGCCGGGAAACGTGGCCCAGACGCTGGCCGTGCAGGCGGTGGGAATGGGGGTCCTGGCCCTCCTGATCGCTCCGGAGTTCGCGCTGGTGGCCGTGCAAGCATTCAGTGGAGGTCCGGAGGCGGGATGGATCAACCTGGTGGTTGGCCCGGTGTTGGGCGTGGTGTTGTTCGTTGTTGGAGTCCGACTCGGGGGAAAATGGTTGGACGCCCGTGGCCCGGAAATGTTCGCCCAACTCAGTGTGAATCGTTAGCCGCGTAACAACCATGCGAACACATGGGACATGGGATAACGTCTCTTTCAGATAACTCGACAATTCTTACCTAGAAAGGCCGTGACGATGGAAGTTGTCATTCTCCCTGGCACCAAGCAGATCGGTGCCTTGGCAGCTGATGCCATCGAGGCACTCGTGCGCCGCAAGCCGAACGCTGTGCTGGGCTTGGCCACGGGTTCCTCCCCGCTGCCCGTCTATGACGAATTGGCGCACCGATACGAGGCCGGGGGACTGGATTTCAGCCAGGCCCATGGATTCGCCTTGGACGAGTACGTGGGACTGGCCGCGGGACACCCCGAGTCCTACCGCGAGGTCATTCGGCGCGAATTCACCAACCGGGTCAACATCCGCCCCGAGAACGTCCATGGACCGGACGGTGCCGCTGAAGACCTCGAGGCAGCCTGCCAGGCATACGAGGACGCCATTAAGGCCGTCGGCGGAGTGGACCTCCAGATCCTGGGCGTAGGGACGGACGGCCACATCGGCTTCAACGAGCCCGGCTCCTCCCTTGCCTCACGCACGCGCATCAAAACGCTGATCGAGCAGACCCGCAAGGACAACGCACGTTTCTTCGACAGCATCGACGACGTCCCGCATCACGTAGTCACCCAGGGCCTGGGGACCATCATGGATGCCCGGCACGTGGTCCTGGTTGCAACGGGCGCCCAGAAGGCCCAGGCCGTACGTGACTTCGTGGAGGGCCCCGTGGCTGCCATCTGTGCCGCGTCCATCCTCCAGATGCATCCCCACGCCACCATCTTGGTGGATGAAGCGGCTGCGTCATCGCTCAAGTTGGCCGACTACTACCGGCACACCTTCGACAACAAGCCGGAGTGGCAGGGCCTGTAGACGGTAAGATGTTTGGCATGACTACGCTTCCTCCGGATCCATTCGAAAACGACCCCATGCGCGAGCTTTCCGGAGCCGGAACGTCCACTGCCACCATTGAGCGCGAGGAAACGCGACAGGAAGTGGAGCCCGGCGACCGCGAGCGGTTTGCCCACTACGTCCGCAAGGAAAAGATCATGGAATCCGCCATGACCGGCGAGCCCGTCATTGCCCTGTGCGGCAAGGTCTGGACGCCGGGGCGCGATCCCCAGAAGTTCCCGGTCTGCCCGGAGTGCAAGGAGATCTACGAAGGCCTTCGCCCCGGTAAAGACGGTGGCAACAGCGGCGGCCCGGACAACTCCAAGTAGTGGGTGGGAAGAGAACACAGGTCCTTTCTGATGGTGACCGCAATGCGGTCTGCTGCGGCGTGCCCGGAACACCGGGGATAATTTCCGCTGCGACCGGGCTGGGGGAGTCAGCATGACAGAAACACTTTTTGGCGGGCCATCACTGCCTCCGGCGTATCCGGAACGTGCTGCTTGGGGCACGGCTCCCAAGTTGCGTGCCTGGCAGCAGGAGGCGCTGGACCTCTACATGACCCGCCATCCGAAGGACTTCCTGGCCGTGGCTACGCCGGGTGCCGGCAAGACCACGTTCGCCCTGCGGATCGCCACCACGCTCCTGGACAGCGGCGTGGTCAACCGCATCACCATCGTGGCACCCACTGATCACTTGAAACGGCAGTGGGCAGACGCCGCGGCCAAGGTCGGTGTGGCCATCGATCCCAACTTCAAGAACTCCGATGGACAGCATGGCCGCGGGTTTGTGGGTGTGGCGGTGACGTACGCGCAGGTGGCCAGCAAGCCCATGCTGCACCGCGCCAAGACCGAAGCCGCCCGTACCTTGGTCATCCTGGATGAGATCCACCACGGTGGTGAAGCCCTGTCCTGGGGTGACGGTTTGCGGGAAGCTTTCGACCCCGCCACGAGGCGACTGTCCCTGACAGGTACACCTTTCCGGTCCGACACTTCGCCCATCCCGTTCGTCGAGTACGCCGAGGACCGTGATGGCATTCGCCGGTCCAAGGCCGATTACACGTACGGCTATGGCAATGCACTGCGGGACCATGTGGTGCGCCCTGTGCTGTTCATGGCCTATTCGGGCCAGATGCGGTGGCGGACCAGCGCGGGAGACGAAATGGCCGCCTCCCTGGGTGAAGCGGCCGTCACGAAGGACATCACCTCGCAGGCCTGGCGTACGGCCTTGAACCCCACGGGTGAGTGGATACCGGCAGTGCTTGCCGCGGCAGACAAGCGGCTCGGCGAAGTCCGCAGGACCGTTCCAGACGCCGGTGGGCTGGTTATCGCGACGGACCACGACGACGCCCGGGCGTATGCGGGCCAACTCAAGAAGATCACGGGACAGTCGCCCACGGTGATCCTCTCGGACGACTCCAAGGCATCGAACAAGATCGAGGAGTTCTCGGCCGGGGACAAGCGCTGGATGGTTGCCGTCCGCATGGTGTCCGAAGGCGTAGACGTCCCGCGATTGTCGGTGGGTGTCTACGCGACGTCCACCTCGACGCCGCTGTTCTTTGCCCAGGCTGTTGGCCGCTTCGTGCGTGCCCGCAAGAGGGGCGAAACGGCGTCGGTGTTCCTGCCGTCGGTACCGCCGCTCATGATCCTGGCCAACACCATGGAGGCGGAGCGCGACCACGCCCTGGACCGTCCGGAGAAAGACGAGGACGGTCTCTTCAATCCCGAAGAGAACCTCATGGCGGAGGCAAACCGTGAGGACAAAGCCTCGGACGAGCTCACCAAGGGCAAGTTCGAAGCGTTGGACTCCCAGGCTTCCTTTGACCGTGTCCTCTTCGATGGTGGAGAGTTCGGCACGGGGGCGGATATCGGTTCCGACGAGGAACTGGACTTCCTGGGCATTCCCGGACTACTCGACGCCGAACAGGTGGGGACGCTGCTGCGTCAACGCCAGCACGAACAACAGTCCCGCAAGAAACGCCAGTCTCCGCTGGCGGCCGCCGCTTCTCCGGCGATCCCTGATCACCGGATGCTCATGGATTTGCGGAACGAATTAGCCAAGAACGTGGCCGCCTGGTCGGCCCGCACCGGTACCCCGCACGGAGTGGTCCACACCAAGCTGCGGGAAGTATGCGGCGGTCCGGCGGTGGCCCAGGCAAACGAGGAGCAATTGCAGGCCCGCCTGCGAAAGCTCCAAGACTGGTTCATCGGCCGTAAATAGCACTTTCAAGCAAGAACGCCGAAGGGCGCCGTGGTTGCGGCGCCCTTCGGCGTATTCAGGCGTGGAGGTCCAGCCTCAGTCGCGTTCCACCTCGACGCCGGCTGCTTCCATTTCGTCGAAGGAATCGCCAAGGTCGTGGGCGATTCCGGCCGTGAGTTCTGCGATGACGGTGGTGTTGTAGCCGGCCTGTACTGCGTCCAGGGCGGTTGCCTTGACGCAGTAGTCGGTGGCGAGGCCCACCACCACGACATCTTCGACGTCGTGGCTCTGCAGCCAGTCATCCAGCCCGATCGCATCCTCGTCCAGGACTTCGGCCACGGCGGCGCCGGCCTTCAGGTCGCCGGATGGGACGTCGTCTTCGGGAGCCAGGATGCCTTCGAATCCGGAGTAGGCCGCGGTGTACTGCCCTTTCCGGAAATAGGCTTGGATGTACTCGGGGTCAAGGTCCTCGTGGAGTTCGGCGCCTTTGGTCCGTGCCCGGCAATGGGGAGGCCAGGAGTCCACCATGTCAGGATCTTCGGAGAAATGGGTCCCGGGTTCGATGTGCCAGTCCTGGGTGGCGACGATGTGGTCGAAGTGCTGTTGGTTGGCGTCGACATACTCGGTGATGGCGCCCGCGACAGCGGCGCCACCGTCTATGGCGAGGGTGCCTCCCTCGCAGAAGTCATTTTGCACATCGACGATGATCAGGGCCTTGGACATCAGTCCTCCTCGTAGATGGTGGGGATGGCGGCTTCGCCGCGTTGCAGGCGGTTAACTACCGCGGGGAGTTCGGCCATGGTGGCTGCGTGCCGTTCCCTGGCGCGGACGACGCCTTCGGGGCCTGTCCAGCCGGGCAATACTTCGCCGTTCTTCACGAACTGCTGAAGCAGGGAGCGATCGTTGCCGTCGTCTTCCGGCCGGTGCCCGATGCCCACGACTTCGGCGGTGGCCCGGCCTCGTTCGTTGAGTTTGCGGAGGGCGTACTTGCGTCCGCCGACGCTGGCCTTGTTCTTCGCTGCCTTGGCCACGGAGATGAACTCGCCGTCGTCGTTGGTGCGGCTGACCAGCTTGTAGACCATGCTGGCCGTGGGAGCTCCGGATCCGGTCACCAAGGACGTTCCCACGCCGTAGGAGTCCACGGGAGCGGACTGCAGGGCCGCGATGGCGAATTCGTCCAGGTCCGAGGTCACCACGATGCGGGTGTTGACGTTGCCGAGGTCGTCCAACAGTTGCCGGACCCATTGTGCTTGTGCGATCAAGTCGCCCGAGTCCAGCCGGACGGCGCCGAGCTTTTCCCCGGCGAGTTCCACGGCGGTACGCACGGCGGTCTCCACATCATAGGTGTCCACCAATAGCGATGTTCCGGGGCCGAAAGCGGCGATCTGCGCTTCGAACGCCTCGCGCTCGGTGTCGTGCAGGAGGGTGAAGGAGTGCGCCGCAGTGCCGACTGTCTTGATGCCGTAGCGCCGTCCTGCTTCCAGGTTGGAGGTGCTGGCGAAGCCGGCGATCACCGCGGCGCGGGCGGCCGCCGTCGCCGATTCCTCTTGGGTGCGCCGGGAGCCCATCTCGATGCAAGGACGGTTCCCTGCCGCTGATGTCATCCTTGAGGCGGCCGAAGCGATGGCGCTGTCGTGATTGAGGACGGACAGGATGAACGTTTCCAGGATGCAGGCCTCGGCGAACGTGGACTCGACGATCAGGATGGGGGAGTTGGGGAAGTAGGCATCGCCCTCGGCGTAACCCCAGATGTCGCCGTTGAACTTGTAGTTGGCAAGGTAGTCCAGTGTCTCCTGGTTGACCACCTTGTTCTGCTCCAGGAACGCGAGTTCGGCCTCACCGAAGCGGAAGTCCGCAATCCCCTCCAAAAGGCGCCCGGTGCCGCCCACGACGCCGTAGCGGCGGCCGTCCGGCAGGCGCCTGGCGAAAGCTTCGAACACTGAGCGTCGATGGGCGGCCCCCGAGTGCAGGGCGGCCTGAAGCATCGTCAGTTCGTAGTGGTCGGTGTACAAGGAAGTTGCGGGATGGTCCCAGGACGTGGCTCTACTCACGAATTCACTCTAGTGCGAGCCGCCATAGAATGGACAGATGACCCCTAGCGTTGCGTTTGGCACGGACATCGATGAACGGACGGAGACTGCAGAGCAGACGTCCACCGATGTTCTGACCGCCCCGGATATTCCCTGGAACCTGGTGATCTGGAATGATCCCGTCAATCTCATGAGTTATGTGAGCTACGTGTTCCAGAGCTACTTCGGCTACTCCGAGTCCAAAGCACACAAGCTCATGATGGAGGTCCACAAGAAAGGCCGCTCCATTGTTGCCCACGGCAGCAAGGAGCAGGTGGAGCAGCACGCGGTGGCCATGCACGGATTTGGCCTGTGGGCCACTGTTGAGAAGGCTGCAAGCGGCAACGAAACTCCCGGGAAGGGCGGCCGCCAGAGTGGCTAAGGCATTTAAGTACGGAATCAAGGGCATCACCGGCTATCTGGAACCTGCCGAGCGGGACCTGTTGCGCGGCTTGCTGGACGACGTCATTTCCATGCTGGAATCGGATGTCCGCGAGAACGAGGACCCTTTGGCGGCGCTCATTGGCCTGGACATGGACGTGAAGAAACCCAGTGACCGCGCGTTGCTGCGCCTCTTGCCCAACGTCATGAAGGACGACGACGGCGGCTCGCTGGAATTCCGGCAGCTCACCGAACGCTCCGTCCGGGAAAACAAGATCGGCGCCTTGAGGGCGACGGCGTTGGGGCTGGACAAGAACGACCTCGTCCTGACACCGGAGGACGCCACACGCTGGTCCATGGCCCTCAACGATGTGCGGTTGGTCCTTGCCGAGCGTCTGGACATCCGTGACGAGGCCGATGCCGAACACATCCACAGCATGCAGGACTGGTCCCAGGCGGAGGACGTGGAGAGCTACCTCGCCCTTGTGTACAACTTCACCACCTGGCTCCAGGAGTCCCTGGTGCAGTCCATGATGGCGGCCAGGCAGGCAAAATCCTGATCCGGCAGGCTGAAGGTGGCTCCTGCCGTGTGACAAATCAGACACGAGGCAGGGACCACAAGTGATGGCCGCAACACAGGGGAAGCCTTATTCTCGAATAATCATGAGTTCAGCAGAATCCCAGGAAAACGTGGTCATCGACCAACAGGGCACCCGCCCCATCGGAATTTTTGACTCGGGCGTTGGTGGACTCACCGTGGCGCGGTCCATTATTGACCAGCTTCCCAACGAATCCATCCTTTACGTTGGCGACACCGCAAACGGGCCCTACGGTCCGTTGCCCATCGCGGAAGTCCGGGCCAACGCCCTGGGGGTGATGGACGAACTGGTGGACTCCGGCGTGAAGCTGCTGACCATTGCCTGCAACTCCGCCTCCGCCGCGGTGCTCCGGGATGCCCGGGAACGCTACACAGCCCGCTACGGGATCCCCGTCATCGAGGTCATCCAGCCTGCCGTGCGGCGTGCTGTCTCTGCAACGCGTACCGGCAGGATCGGCGTCATAGGTACGTCTGCCACGGTCGGTTCACGTGCCTACGAGGACACGTTCGCGGCGGCTCCGGACCTGACCATCACGTCCGTGGCCTGCCCTGCGTTCGTCAGCTTCGTGGAAGCCGGCGTTACCACGGGCCCCGAACTCCTGGCAGCGGCCAATGAGTACCTTGAGCCACTCAAAGCGGCCAACGTGGACACCGTGGTGCTGGGCTGCACGCACTATCCGCTGTTGACCGGTGTCATTTCCTTTGTCATGGGCGAGGACGTCATGCTGGTCTCCAGCGCCGAGGAAACGGCAAAGGACGTCTATCGCGCCCTTGCCACCCACGGCATCCAGCGGACCGCGCCGTCCGCACCCAGCCATGAGTTCATCGCCACCGGAGATGCTGCACAGTTCGAGACACTCGCGCGCCGCTTCCTGGGCCCCGAAGTCCTGTCCGTAAAGCACGTGGATCACGTTGCGGCGCAGTACCCCACAGGCAGCCTGGCCCGCATTACCCCGGAGATGCTGGAAGCAGCGAGGGCCGGGGCCAGCCTGTCCCGGCGCTCCTATTTCGCGCAGCCGGAGGCGGGCCTTGGCGCCGCTGCCGGAGCCGCCCTGGGTCGTGGCCTGTGAAACTGACCATCGTGGGCTGTACGGGGTCATTCCCCGGTCCCGGTTCCCCGGCGTCGTGCTATTTGGTGACCGCTCACGACAGCGAGAGGGAATGGAAGATCGTGATGGACCTGGGCAGCGGCGCCCTGGGTGCCATCCAGCGGTACACCGATCTTGAAGACATTGACGCGATCTTCCTCACCCACCTGCACCCGGACCACTGCATGGATCTGTGCGGACTCCACGTGGCTGTCAGGTGGAAGCCCGGCGGCTGGGGACGCGACAGGATTCCTGTATGGGGTCCCGCTGCCACGGCGGACAGGATGGCTACGGCTTACGGGCTGGATCTTGATCCGGGCATGCACGAGGAATTCGACTTCACCAACTGGACAGAACTCAAGCCGGTCATTGTCGGCCCGTTCACGGTGACGCCGTACGCCGTCAACCACCCCGTCGAAGAGGCCTACGCCCTCCGGGTCGAAGCGACGGAAACGGGCAAGGACGGCACTGTGGCAACCCGTGTCCTGACGTACTCAGGCGACACTGATTCCTGCCAGGGGCTCGAGGATGCCGCCAAGGATGCCGACTTGTTCCTGTGCGAGGCCGCCTTCGAGGAAGGCCGGGACGACGCCATTAAGGACGTACACCTCACCGGAAAGCGCGCAGGCGAAGCAGCCCGCAACTCAGGGGCCAAACGGCTGCTGCTGACCCACATCCCCGTCTGGACGTCGCAGACCAAGGTCATGTCCGAGGCCAAGCCCGTGTTTGCCGGGGACGTTGCTGTAGCCGTAGCGGGAGTCCATTACACCGTCTAAGGGCGGGACCCAGGCGCTTTGACCGCCCGTGGCGAGTACCGGCGTCGGGCGTTGCTTTCAGCTTGGCTAAGCTTGAAGCATGACTTCTGAAGCTACCACCACGCCCGTCATCCGCGCCGATGGCCGGACCCCCGACCAACTGCGACCCATCAGCATCACCCGTGGCTGGTCCAAGCAGGCCGAAGGCTCCGCTCTGATCGAGTTCGGCAACACGCGTGTGCTGTGCACGGCTTCGCTGACCGAGGGTGTGCCCCGCTGGCTCAAAGGCGAAGGCCGTGGATGGGTCACTGCCGAATACGCCATGCTTCCCCGCGCCACCAACACCCGCTCGGACCGTGAGTCCGTGAAGGGCAAGATCGGTGGCCGGACACACGAAATTTCTCGACTGATCGGCCGTTCGCTGCGCTCCATCATCGATACCAAAGCGCTGGGCGAGAACACGATCGTCCTGGACTGCGACGTCCTGCAGGCCGACGGCGGTACGCGCACCGCTGCCATCACCGGGGCTTATGTGGCGCTCGCCGAAGCGATCCGTTTCGCCAGGGAAAACAAGCTCATAGCCCGCAACGCCGAGCCACTGGTGGACACGATTGCCGCTGTTTCGGTGGGAATCATCGACGGCGTGCCCATGCTGGACCTTCCGTATGTGGAAGACGTCCGTGCCGAGACCGACATGAACGTTGTGGTCACCGGCTCGGGCAAGTTTGTCGAGGTCCAGGGAACCGCAGAAGGTGCACCGTTCGACCGTGACGAACTCAACGCCCTCCTGGACCTCGCCCTCCTCGGCACCACCCAGCTGGCAGCAATCCAGCGCGAGACGCTGGCGGAAGCTCCGTGAGCGCACACGTTGCAGCTGTCGGCGCGCCCCGCCTGGTACTGGCCACCCACAACAAGGGAAAGCTGAAGGAACTGCGCGAACTGCTGCGAGGCCAGGTTCCAGGGCTCGACGTCGACACCCAAGTGGTGGATGCCGCTGCAGTAGGTGCGCCGGATGTTGCCGAAACCGGTGTGACCTTCGCCGAGAACTCGCTCCTGAAGGCCCGCGCAGTCGCCGAGGCTACCGGCTTGGTGGCCATCGCCGACGACTCAGGTTTGGCGGTGGATGTCCTCGGCGGTGCGCCGGGTATCTTCTCGGCGCGCTGGTCGGGCCGGCACGGGGATGATTCCGCCAACCTGAACCTTCTGCTGGCCCAGTTGTCGGATGTTCCGGATGCCTTCCGTGGAGCAGCTTTCGTCTGCGCCGCTGCACTGGCTGTGCCCGATGCTGACGGCGTTGCGCACGAGACCGTGGAGTACGGCCAGCTGGAGGGCACACTGCTGCGCGAGCCACGGGGTGAAGGTGGCTTTGGCTATGACCCGGTGCTGCAGCCCACCGGCATGGACCGCAGCTGCGCGGAACTGACGTCCGAGGAGAAGAACGCCATCAGCCACCGCGGCCAGGCGTTCAGGGCGTTGCTTCCGTCCATCGTCTCGGCGCTGTCCAGGGCGGACTCCACGCAGCAGTAACCAGGATTGTTCGTTGTCAACGAATGGCACCCCGCATTACGGGGTGCCATTTCGTTTGTCTGCGGTCGGTGGAGGCTAGCGCTCGCCGTGCTTGCCGCCCTCGTGCTCCTCGATGAATTCCTCCACCGGGTTGGTGCCTTCGGCGGCTGCTTTGCGCTTGGCAATGAATCCGCGGGCTACCTCGATGATGACGGGGACAACCGAGATCAGCACGATGACGATGAAGATGATGTCCAGGTTGTTGCTGACCCACGGGATGCGGTCACCCAGGACGAACCCCAGGAGGGTGACGCCGCCACCCCAGAGTACGGCTCCGATGACGTTGAAGAGGAAGAATTTTCGCTTGTCCATCTGCGCCACACCCACAATCACGGGCACGAATGTGCGGATGATGGGGACGAACCTGGCCAGGATCAACGCTTTGCCGCCGTGCTTTTCGAAGAAGGCGTGCGCGCTTTCGACGTTCTCCTTCTTGAAGAGTTTGGAGTTGGGCCGGTTGAAGATGGCGGGGCCGGCCTTCGAGCCGATGAGGTAACCCACCTGGTTGCCGACGATTGCCGCGACGATGATCAGGCCGGTGAGGGCCCAGATGTTGAACTTAATGGTCTCCGTGGCGACCAGGAGTCCGGCCGTGAACAGCATGGAGTCGCCGGGGAGGAAAAAGCCCACCAGCAGGCCGGTTTCCGCGAAGACAATGCCGCAAACCAGCAGGACCACCCACGGAGCCAAAGCGGGGTCGGCCAGGAAGATCTGGGGGTTCAGCCAGTCCGGCAGGAACGACGCCGCAGGCGGCCGCACTGGTCCCGCGCCCCCGAAAGTGGATACGGCAAGGTCGCTTATCGCAGAAAAGATCACCCATCAAGCCTACTTGACGGCCGTCGTCGTGATTTTCCCGCGAAGGCCTTGACTCCAGCCCTACTGCTTGTATGGTTAGTTACATGAGTAATGAACCAGTGAGGCGGTGATGCTCATGATTGATGACAGCAAACCGATCTTCGTGCAGATCGCCGAACTCATTGAGAACGGAATCGTGGACGGCACCATGGCCGAAGAGTCGCAGGTGCCATCCACCAATGAGTTCGCAGCGTTCCACCGCATCAACCCCGCAACTGCTGCCAAGGGCGTCAATGTGCTGGTGGATTCAGGGATTCTCTACAAACGCAGGGGGATAGGGATGTTCGTAGCTACAGGGGCACGCGCCCAGTTGATAGCGCGGCGCACCGAAGAGTTCGTCGAACTGTACGTCAAGCCGCTGACGCTGGAGGCCCGGAAACTGGGCATCTCGGCGGAGCAGCTGAACACCATGATTGAACGCAGTTCCGGGCTGGTCCCGGACGCCGGGACAGACAAGGAAAGGAGCGCGGCCCTGTGAACGACACCATCGTCGAGGCCCGTAACCTGAACAAGCGCTACAAAGATCTCAAAGCATTGGACAACGTCAACCTCAACCTCACGGCCAACCGGATCTACGGACTGTTGGGCCGCAACGGAGCCGGCAAGACCACGTTGATGTCCATCTTGACCGCCCAGGCGTTCGCCACGTCCGGCGAGGCACTCGTGTTCGGCGCCGGTGCGTACGAGAACGACGCGGTCCTGTCCCGGATCTGCTTCATTCGCGAATCACAGAAGTACCCCGACGATTTCCAGCCCCGGCACGCCTTCCGCTCCGCCGCACTGTTCTACCGGAATTGGGACCAGGAGTTCGCGGACCGCTTGGCCGAGGACTTCCAGCTCCCCCTGAAGCGGCGGATCAAGAAGCTCTCGCGTGGCCAATTGTCAGCGGTGGGGGTCATCATCGGACTCGCCTCGAGGGCAGAGCTGACCTTCTTCGACGAACCGTACTTGGGGCTCGACGCCGTTGCCCGGCAATTGTTCTACGACCGCCTTGTGGAGGACTACGCAGAGCACCCGCGCACCATCATCCTCTCCTCGCACCTGATCGACGAGGTCGCAAACCTCCTGGAGCATGTGGTGGTCATCGATCGAGGCCGGATCATCATGGACGCAGACGCCGAGGACATCCGCGGCTCTGCCGTTACCGTTTCCGGCTCCGCTGAAAAGGTGGACGCATTCCTGGCCGGCCGGAAGATCCTGCACCGGGAAACGCTGGGGTCCCTGGCCTCAGTCACTGTGGACGAAGCACTCGGCAGCCGCGAACGTGCCGAAGCGCAGGAGTTGGGACTGGAGTTGTCGCCGGTTTCGTTGCAGCAACTGGTTGTTCGCAAGACCATGGCGGGCGCGGGCCAGGGCGGCACGCGGCCGGGCACCGGAGACTTCGCAGATGACACGATGGAGGCACGGCGATGAGCAGGGCAGTGGCAGTTGCCAGAATGCAACTGATCAACAAATGGACGTACATCGGATGGCCGCTGACCATCCTCGCCGCTTCCTTCCTGATGTCGCTGGCCATCTTCGCGCTCATCCCGGTGCAGGAGGGCAAGTACGGCGGCGGCAGCCAAGCGCCCATGTGGTATTTCATGGTCCTGGGAATCCAGAGCATGACCCTGGTCTTCCCGTTCTCGCAAGGCCTGAGCATCAGCCGGAAGGCGTTCTACCTGGGCACCCTGGGGTTGTTCTCGCTGATTGCCTTGGGCATGACTGGACTCTACTTGGTCGGCGGTGCCATTGAAGGCGCCACCAACGGTTGGGGCGTCTATGGATTCTTCTTCAAGATTCCCTGGGTCACCGACGGACCTTGGTACTCCACGGCGGCGTTCTTCTTCGTAGTGATGATGTTCATGTTCATCATCGGTTTCTGGTTCGCCACCATCTTCAAGCGATGGGGGACCACCGGCGTACTGATCTCCACGGTAGGAACAGGGGTGCTCCTGATCGGACTGGGTGCGCTCTCCACGCTGTGGGAATGGTGGGGCGTGATCGGCAACTGGTTCTACGTGCAAACACCGCTGAGCATCAGCGGATGGACGGCCCTGCTCTGCGTGGTCCTTGCAGCCGGCTCGTACAGCACCCTGCGTCGCGCCACACCGTGAAACTGCCGCTGACGTAATACTCGCCACAATGCAGGCCGGAAGGGCCGCCCCGCCGTCGAAATCGGCAAGGGGCGGCCCTGCCCGCCTGTAATCTTGTCCAGTGGCATTGGACTTTACGGCGATCGACTTCGAAACAGCCAACGGCTTCAGGGGCTCTCCCTGTTCCGTAGGACTCAGCAAAGTCCGTGGGGGAGTCGTGGTCGAGGAAGCCTCGTGGTTGATGCGGCCGCCCGAGAACCACGACCATTTCGAATTCCACAACACGCGCATCCACGGCATTCGCGCCGAAGACGTCGCCGGACGCCCGCGGTTCGGGGAGCTTTTCCCTGAGATCGGAGCCTTCATCGGCGACGACGTGCTGGCCGCCCACAACGCCGCTTTCGACCTCGGTGTCATCCGCTCGGGCCTGGAAGTCTCCGGCCTCGCCGGTCCCGCCTACGAATACGTCTGTACGGTCATGCTTTCACGCCGCTGCTACTCGCTGGTGTCCAACTCCCTGCCTTATGCGGCCGAAGAAGCCGGCGTGCCACTGGTCAACCACCACGACGCCGCCGAGGACGCCCGCGCATGCGCCGGAATCCTGGTGGACATCGCACGCCGCAACGATGCCAACAGCATTGCGGAACTGTACCTGTCCCTGGGCCTCAACCTGCCCAAGCAGCCCGCCTTCGACCCCGGACTTGGCCTCTCGAAGGCAACGCTGTCAGCTCTTGCGGCGAAGACGGGGAGCCCTGTCGGGCGGACAACGGACCCGGGATCCGGCGTCGCCGGAGGTTGGTCGGCCTGGCCGGAGGAAGGGCCGAATCCGCTGCCCAATCCCGCGGCAGAACCCGGGCACCCGCTCTTCGGGCAAACGGTGGTCTTCACCGGAGACCTGGCCATCACGCGACCCGACGCGAAATCCCGGGCCGCGGACATGGGGGCCCGCCCCGAAAGCAGGGTGACCGCCCGGACCACAGTGCTGGTGGTGGGGGACGGCTTCGTGGCCGGGGACCTTCGCGCCGGACGGCTGACAGGCAAGGCAAAGAGGGTCCTGGAACTCCACGCCAAGGGCCAGCAAATCGAGGTTGTCTCAGAAGGCGAATTCCTGCAGATGGTCGGCGGCAACTGATATGTAGAAGTTGTTGTCAAGAGGCAGTTGTGAGCGGCTCCCGGCTTTCGTGTCGGGGGCCGCTTTGCGTTGGGTGCTGTCCGGG
>NZ_JBHUCD010000021.1:88675-94421 GCF_042786555.1 Paenarthrobacter sp. NPDC056912 | reverse complement strand
CGTCATGCGGTAACCAACCCGCGAATATCAGTCTGACACTGCAGTCGAACACAAGACTCGCCAGCACGCCCACCCACACCCGGACAGCACCCAACCCAAAGCGGCCCCCGACACGAAAGCCGGGAGCCGCTCACAACTGCCTCTTGACAACAGCTTCTACATATCAGTTGCGGACCAGCGAGGCAGGAACAGAGCCGCGATCGGCGCCCTTGACGATGGGTACGCGGACGGCGTTGCCCCACTCGGTCCAGGAACCGTCGTAGTTGCGAACGGTGTCGAAGCCCAGCAAGTACTTCAGTGCGAACCACGTGTGGCTGGAACGCTCGCCGATACGGCAGTAGGCCACGACGTCGTCGCCTGCCGTCAATCCCGCTTCGCCAAGGTAGAGGGCCTCAAGCTCTTCACGGCTGCGGTAAGTGCCGTCTTCAGCGGCCGCACGGGCCCACGGAATGGAGGCAGCCGTGGGGATGTGGCCGCCGCGCAGGGCGCCTTCTTCCGGGTACGCGGGCATGTGCGTGCGCTGGCCGGTGTATTCCTCGGGGGAGCGGACATCGATGAGGGGGTTCCCCAAGTGCGCCAGGACATCTTCCTTGAAGGCACGGATGGGAGCGTCGTTGCGCTCAACCTCGGGGTATTCACCGGCGGCAGGCTGCGAAACGTCCGTGGTCAGTTCCCGGCCTTCGGCAATCCACTTGTCCCGGCCGCCGTTGAGCAGGCGGACGTCCTCGTGGCCAAAGAGCGTAAAGACCCAGAGGGCGTAGGCGGCCCACCAGTTCGACTTGTCACCGTAGATCACCACGGTGCTGTCGCGGGAGATTCCCTTTGCGGCTGCGAGGGCGGCGAAAGCGGCGCCGTCCACGTAATCGCGGGTTACTTCGTCATTGAGGTCGGTGTGCCAGTCAATCTTGACGGCGCCAGGGATGTGGCCTGTCTCGTAGAGAAGGACGTCTTCATCGGACTCAACAACAACCAGCTTGCCGTCGGCAATGGCGCCGTCTGCAAGTGCTGCTGCAAGCCACTCTGTGGACACGAGGCGTTCCGGGTTCGCGTACGACGCGAACTGCTCGTTCTGTTCAACGGGGTAGGACATGGTGATGGCCTTTCACTGACAACGGACGGAGCCAGGCCATGGAGGGTGATGCAGGTGCCAGCCCGGCGTGCTCCAACACTAACCACGGGCCGCGATGAATGCTTCCCCGCCGGTCATATGGTGAAACATGGCGGTGGTCACATGGCCGTTGCAGGGCGTCCGCTGCCGGTATTCTTGCTGGGGACCCAATACCGGAAGAACGGACCACCGTGGTACAGATCGAACAACTGGCTGCCCGCACACCGGCAGTCTCCGTGGAGGAACTCCTCAAGGGTTTCTACCCGTCTCCGCGGTTCGGAGAGGTGTCGTTCGACAGCTACCGTCCCGACCCCTCGCAACCGAGCCAGGCCAATGCGGTGAAGCTGCTGTCGGCCTTCGCCGATGGCGTCGGAACCGAGGACGGCGGCGGACTCTTCAAGAAGCTGTTTGCCAAGAAGGCCCCTGCAACGCGGGCCGGTATCTACCTCGACGGCGGTTTCGGCGTTGGCAAGACCCACCTCCTTGCGTCTTTGTGGCACAGGTCCCCGGGCCCCAAGGCCTTTGGCACATTCGTGGAATACACCAACCTCGTGGGGGCGCTCTCTTTCCGCAAGACCGTAGAAGCGCTGAGCAGCTACAAGCTGGTCTGCATCGACGAATTCGAACTCGACGATCCGGGCGACACGGTGCTGATGTCCCGCCTCATGCGTGAACTGGCCGACGCCGGCGTCAAGCTTGCCGCCACCTCCAACACGCTGCCTGGATCGCTGGGGGAGGGACGCTTTGCGGCAGTCGATTTCCAGCGTGAAATCCAGGTCCTGGCGGACCAGTTTGACGTCGTCAGGATCGACGGCGAGGACTTCCGCCACCGCGGTTTGCCGGCTGCGCCCGCACCGCTCAAGACCGAAGAGCTCAAGCACCGCATGCAGGCCGAGTTCGACGGCAAGACTGTTGCCGTGGATGATTTCCGCACGCTGGTCAACCACTTGGCCGCGGTCCACCCCAGCCGTTACCGGCAGCTCATCTCAGGCGTGGAAGCTGTGGTGTGGAGCGACGTCGAAACCATCACTGAGCAGGCCGTCGCCCTCCGCTTTGTGGTGTTGGCCGACAGGCTCTACGACAAGGATGTGCCCATCCTGGCCAGCGGCGTTCCCTTCGACAAGCTCTTCACTGAAGAGATGATGACGGGTGGGTACACGAAGAAATACTTCCGCGCCGTCTCCAGGCTTACGGCCTTGGCGCGTGAGGCCCAGAACCACGAGCCTGCCTGACTCAGGCTTTTTGGAGCGGTTCGCGGCTCTTCAGCATCCAGCGAACCAGGAGGCCGCCTGCCAGCGCCCAGAATGCAGCACCCACGCCGGCGAAGCTCAGGCCCGAAGCGGCCAGCAGGAAAGTGATACAGGCGGGGATACGTTCCTCGGCGACGGCCAACGCAGAGGAAATGGACGAGGCCAGGGTTCCAAGGAGCGCCAGGCCCGCCACGGCCTCCAGCAGCCCCGGCGGGGCCGCGGCCACCAATGTGACCAGGGCCGCGGAAACCGCAGCCAGGACCAGATAGGCAAGGCCCGAGACAAAGGCGGCAATCCAGCGCCGGCCATGGTCTTTTCCGGCTTCTTCACCGGCAGCGAGTGCAGCGCTGAGCGCGGCCAGATTGATCGTGTGACCTCCGAACGGTGCACCGGCAATGGTTCCGGCCCCGGTTACCAGCATCGATGACCGCCACGGCGTGGTGTAGCCAAACGACTTGAGGACTGCGACGCCGGGAATGTTTTGCGATGCCATGGTCACGATGAACAGGGGCAGCGCCAGTCCAACCGCAGCCTCCACGGTGAACGTCGGCGTGGTCCATTCGAGCCTGGGCAACAGGCCGTCACCGGGTATATGAACGCCAGTTGATGCGATGTGGATACCGATGACAGCCAGGGCAACCAGCAGCGATGCCGGGACAGACCAGCGTGGGGCGAATTTCATCAGGACTACCCAGCAAACCACCACCGGGGCGACGAACAACGGCGCCGAGCCCAAGGACTTGAAGGGCGCCAGGCATAGGGGCAGCAACACTCCGGCAAGCATGGCCTGTGCCAAGGCGGTGGGAATCTTAGCCATGAGCCGGCCGAGGACGGGGAGCAAACCCGTCAACAAGATCAGCACCCCGACGATCAGGAACGCGCCGACGGCAGCCGGCCAACCGCCGTCGACCATTCCCGCTGAGGCGAGCAATGCCGCGCCGGGCGTGGACCACGCGAGGGTCACCGGCATTTTCGAACGCCATGACAACCACAGAATGCCCAAGCCAAAGGTCAGCGTCAGTACCAGGAGGCCGCTGGATGCCTGGGACTGGTTGGCTCCCACGGCATGAAGCCCGGCCAGGACAACAGCGAAAGACGAGGTGAAACCCACCAGGGCGGTGACGATGCCCGCTGTTACCGGAGGGCCCAAGGTCTCCTGGCGGAGGTGGCTTTGTTTGGTGGGCGAAGGGACGGCAGGCATAACGTCCAAAATACCGGACTGACGACTCGAAACTTCACGTGGTTGTTCCTGTTAAACGCCAAGGGCACCGGTGGCGCCTCTCGGCGGGACCGGTGCCCCCTTGACGTATCTGGTACGGCGGCTCAGGCAGCTACGGCTGCTTCGGCTCATCCGCGACGGAAGCCTGCTCGGCTTCTCCGTCATTCTTGGCCACGAAGTCGGAAGCGGCGTTCTGAACTGCATCCACCTGACCGGCGAACTTGCCGCCTGTCTTCTGGTCGACGAAGTCTCCGGCCTTTTCGATGCCATCCTTGATGGCTTCTTCGTTGCCCTGAATGAGACCCTGAGCCTTGCCCTTCAGGTCGTCAATTAAACCCACGGGCACCTCCCTTCCTTCGCGGAGCCAGATCGCTCCTCCGCGTCCGACCCTAACATCAGTTGGCTGGTGTGCCAAGGGTTCCGGTAGGCCCGTGGACGGACTACGCCGAGGGCTTACTTTCCTGGAGGTGGCGCGGACTCGCAGGGTTCATGAGCGAGTGCTTGAACCCGTACGAGAAGTAGATCACCAAGCCGATGACCAGCCAGACTCCGAAGCGTACCCACGTTTCCCAGTGCAGTTGGAACATGAGGAAGGCCGACGCAAGAACACCAAACGCGGGAACTACCGGCATGAGCGGCAAACGGAACGTGCGCGGTGCGTTGGGCTTGGTGTACCTGAAGACGATCACGGAAACGCAGACCACCACGAACGCGGCCAGGATGCCGATGTTGGTGAGATCGGCCACTTCCTTGATGGGGAAGACGCCGGCGAGGAACGCCGAAGCGATACCCGCGATCCAAGTGACCCGCTGCGGCGTGCCGTGGCGGTCTGTCTTGGCGAACCAGCCTGGCAGCAGGCCGTCCCGGCTCATGGAGAACCACACGCGGGTCACGCCCAGGAGGAATGTCAGCATCACGGTCAGGATGGAGAGGACCGCAAACACCGAAATGATGGTGGCGATGACAGGCAAACCCACACCGTTGAACGCGGATGCGAAACCGGCGGTGGGGTCGATGTCTTTGTAATTCTGCATGCCGGTTAGGACCAAGGTGGCGGCAACGTAAAGCAGCATGGCAATGATCAGGGAAAGGATGATGGCCTTGGGCATGTGCTTCTTGCCGTCCTTGGCCTCTTCCGCAGCGGTGCTCATGGCGTCGTAGCCGAAGACGGCAAAGAAGACGGTCGCGGCACCGGCCACGACAGGTCCGAAGCCACTGGGCATGAACGGGTTGTAGTTCTGGGTGTCGACGTAGAAGATGCCCAATCCGATGATGAACAGAATCAGGATCACCTTGATGGCGACGGCCACCAGTTCGAACCGGCCAAAGGCTTTGGTTCCACGGCTCAGGATCCAGGTGACCAGGAGGCAGACGAGGATCGCGGGAAGGTTGATGATCCCGCCCTTGCCCTCATCCGCAGTGGATGTCATCCATGTGGGCATGTGGATTCCAATGCCGGAAAGGAAGGCGTCGAAATAGCCGGAGATGCCAATAGCCACCACGGCCACGATCGCGATGTACTCCAGCAGGAGATCCCAGCCTATGAACCAGCCGATAATTTCGCCGAGGGCAACATACCCGTAGGTGTAGGCCGATCCGGCACGCGGAATCATGCCGGCGAATTCGGCATAGGAAAGTGCCGCCGCGCCGGAGGCCAAGCCGGCGATCAGGAACGAGACCAGGACTGCAGGGCCAACGCCAGGGTTGCCCTCACTGCCGTGGGCCACCAGGCCGGCAAGCGAGAAAATTCCGACGCCGATAATTCCGCCGACACCGATGGCTGTCAGTTGCCAGAGACCAAGACTCTTGAAAAGCCCGCTGTGTTTGTTTTCTTCTTCCATATCGTCGATCGGCTTGCGCCTCAGGACGGACTGGGAAGCCGTCTTTTGATTCATGGGGTACTCCTGCCAGTTGGCGTGGAACAGTGATGAGCTCGCAGTACATTATGCGAGCCGGATCACATGAGATAAAGCGATTTCTGCTGAGGGGTATCGGTTACTTCAATTGATGAATTGAGTATTCGCCTCATTCGGGCACAAAAAAAGCAGCTCCTGGGAGCTGCTTTCTTTTGTTGGAGCGGACGACGAGATTCGAACTCGCGACATCCACCTTGGCAAGGTGGTGCTCTACCAGCTGAGCTACGTCCGCACATGCTGCCTGCCTGGCTGA